>NZ_VPAN01000019.1:0-55567 GCF_013419225.1 Acinetobacter sp. YH12097
GAGGATCAGAAAGCTTGTTTGAATCGATGTATTTCATCCGCAGATTATGCACGAATGCTAAGAAATCCGGAGTGCAAATATTAACCAAAAAGAAGATCGTTTTTTGATTTATGAAAGAGATCTAATGTACTTAGGCTATTTTATCTAAATGTAATTAAACATCTTAATTTGAGGTTAGGAAACACTCCACCACCACGGCATTGGACTGCTCTTCAACGTTTTCCGATGCTGTTGGAAATGAACATCATGTTTTTGAACTTCTGCCCAAAAGTTTGGGCTATGGTCAAAGTGCTTAGTATGCGCTAACTCATGTACAGCTACATATCGTGCAATTTCCAATGGAAAAAGTACCAAACCACTATTCAACATAATGTCATGTCTAGCAGAACAGCTCCCCCAGCGAGTTTTGGGCTGACGAATTGAGCAATCACCATATTTCAAGCCTGTTTCACTGCTCACTTGCTTTAAATAAATTGGTAAATACTCTTTGGCATAAGCAATCACAAAGCTTTTTAAATATTGCTCAGGCTGCCGATCACTGATGAATAGCTGATGATTTTCTTCATCCAAGATAAATGAAAGTTTTTGAACTTTATAAACTATGCTTAGAGGCTGTTCTAAATTGAATAGTTTTAATTCTACTGGTAGCGTTTTATCAATCTGCCCTGATTTTTCCTGCTGCTTCTGCCATGTTTCAATCATCCATTGTTCCGATTGTTTCAGAAAATCTTGCACTTGGCGCTGCGTGCAAAACTGGGGAACTGTTAATTTAATTTGCGTTGGTTCTACACGCAGTCTTAAGCGTGTGGCACGTAATTTTCGAGTGATTTGAATTTCAGGAAGGTTTGGTGTCATTAATCCTATAATTTTATTATGAAATTTGTAGTTCACTCTCCTTTTAGGAGAGGGTTAGGGAGAGGTTGATTAACTCCCTAACCCCTACCTTCTCCCTTAGCCATCAATGGCACAAGAGCAGGAACTTTCAGCAGATTAAACCGCAGTACGCTCTTCAATACCGTTATCGGTCGCAACAACAGCAATATCTGCTTTGTTCAAAGCAAAGATACCGTTACACACCACACCGGGAATATTGTTTAAAGTTTTTTCAAGTTCCAACGCATTTAAGATATTGAGGTTATGAACATCTAAAATTACATTTCCGTTATCCGTTACCACACCTTCACGGTATACAGGGTCTCCGCCTAAAGAAACGATTTTACGCGCAACAGCAGAACGTGCCATTGGAATCACTTCTACAGGAAGTGGAAATTCGCGACCCAATTGCTCAACCCATTTAGAGTCATCAACGATACAAACGAATTTTTTTGCAATAGATGCCACGATTTTTTCACGAGTCAGTGCAGCACCGCCGCCTTTAATCATGTGCATATGACGGTCGATTTCATCTGCGCCATCCACATAGGCATCTAAACCACCAACATGGTTCATATCAACCACTTCAATGCCTAATTTTTTCAAACGTTGTGCAGTTGCTTCAGAACTGGCAACTGCAGCTTCGAGTTGAAGCTCTGGCAATAATTCGATGAGGAAGTTCACAGTACTTCCTGTACCAACACCCAAAATACCGCCCTTTGGCAAATGCTTTAACGCAGCTTTTGCGGCAGCTTGTTTCTTTTCATCTTGGGTAGCATACAGACTCATAACTTGGCTCAACTATTTTTTGACATTTGTTGCTGATTTTACAGCCCAAATGTACGGGTGTTTGTTACAATGAACGCCTATTTTAAACTGTTAGATGGAAAATTAACATGCTGTCTCGTTTGGTTCGACAAATATTACAGGCAACGGTCTATGACGTTGCAATCGAAACCCCACTCGAAGCAGCGCCACGAATTAGTGAAAAACTAAACAATAACATTCGCTTTAAACGCGAAGATTTACAACCTGTCTTTTCTTTCAAGCTACGCGGTGCCTACAACCGTATTAGTCAATTACCGAAATCTCAGTTGGAACGTGGCGTTATTACTGCTTCTGCAGGTAACCATGCTCAAGGCGTGGCGTTATCTGGTAAAAAGTTGGGTATTCGCGCCATTATTGTTATGCCTAAAACCACACCAGACATTAAAGTACAAGCGGTTAAACGCTTAGGTGGTGAGGTAGTTCTGCATGGTGATTCTTTTGACGTAGCCAATAAATATGCAATCCAATGTGCAAAAGATGAAGGTATGACCTTTATTCCACCTTATGACGACGAACTCGTTATGGCCGGTCAAGGAACCATTGCCAACGAAATTTTGCGTCAATGGCGTGATGTAGAGTATGTATTTGTTGCTGTTGGCGGTGGCGGTCTCATTGCCGGTGTAGCTGCTTATTTAGGTGATGTGGCACCGCATGTTAAAGTCATTCCTGTTGAATATGACGAATCAGCATGTTTAAAAGCAGCCTTTGAAGCTAATGAACGTGTCATTCTTCCATCTGTTGGTCTTTTTGCCGACGGTACAGCAGTTGCACAAATTGGTGAAAAACCATTTGAAGTGATTCAGCTACAAAAATCAGATAACTCAGGCCCAATTGTTGAGCGTGACGTTATTTTGGTGAATACAGATGAAATCTGTGCAGCCATTAAGGATACCTTTGATGAATGCCGTAGCATTGTTGAACCATCTGGTGCAATGGCGCTTGCAGGTATCAAGAAGTATGTTGCAGAGCATGGTCTAGAAGGCAAAAATATGGTGTCGATTGTATGCGGCGCTAATATGAACTTTGACCGTCTGCGCTACATTGCGGAACGTACTGAACTGGGTGAACGTAAAGAAGCGATCTTTGCTGTGACTATTCCAGAAGAAAAAGGTTCATTCCTCCAATTCTGCCGCGCACTACAAGGTCGTAACATCACTGAGTTTAACTACCGCGCAAGCAACTCAAGTGCCGCTCAAGTATTTGTGGGTATCAGTCTCAAAAATGGCGAAAAAGAACGTCAGGAAATTTTTGAAACTTTAAAATTCCAATACGATGTAGACGATTTATCTGATGATGAAGTCGCTAAGCTTCATATCCGTTATTTAATTGGCGGTCATGCCGATATTGAAAATGAACGCCTATTCCGCGTGGAATTCCCTGAACGTCCAGGTGCGCTACTGACTTTCTTAGAACGTCTTGGTCCGACGCATAACATCACCCTATTCCACTACCGTAACCACGGTGCTGCGGAAGGTCGTGTATTGGTGGGTATGGAAGCAACGGATGCCAAACAAAACCCAGATGGTTTGATTGAAACATTGGAAAATATTACCTATCCATATGTTGAGATTACCAATAACCTCGGTTATCAACGTTTCTTGAAATAAGTAAAATTTCTATATGAAAGCTGGGATCTAGGTTCCAGCTTTTTTATTTGCATCAACTATTTCCTGAATCAAAATAAATAAATTCATCAAATTAATTCATCAACGCTGTCATTGTTGTTAATTTAACCATACCCTATAATCCATTGAAAATAAAACAAAATGGATATTTAAAATTGAATTTTTATGCCTTATTTATGATCGTCATTGTGGGTTTAGGTGGATATTTTTATGTATATCCGGCTTATCAACTTAAGCAAGAGGAAGATAAGATTCGTCAAAGTATGAAACAAATTCCAAATCAGTCCCGTACGCAAAATCTAGAAAATATTTACGGCTATACCGCCCAGGCTGAAATGCTGAATCAATATCCAAATTACATTGTTTATATTCGCTTTGATGAGCTAAGTGATCAAACCGCTCCCGAATCTGTTCAAGCTATCATCCGTGAATTTTCATGCGATGGCTTAAACCGTTTAAAGAACAATTCTGAACTTGTTCGTAAAGCCACCTTAAATGTCATTAAAGAAGATCAGCATCAATTTCAATATATTCTAAAAAATAAACTAGGCTATGAAATTTTTAAATACCAACAAGTTATGGATAATTGCCCCAATATTGCTGAACTTTATGCCTATCAAAATACTGAAGAAATTAAAAATTAGAGCTTTTCGGTTTAGATGGATTATGTAAATTTTCATAGCCGCTCTAGGCTGAACAAGCTAACATCAACATATTCAATAACTTTAGAATAATTTAGGAATACGGCATGGCTCAATTCGCTGTGATTGGCTTAGGAAGTTTTGGCGCAACTGTAGCCACTGAACTCATGGGTTTAAAACACGATGTCATTGGAATCGATAGCAACAAAAAGTTTGTTGAAAGTATTTCGGACCAACTGACCCATGCAGTGATTGCTGACGCAACAGATGAGCACGTTTTACATGAACTCAATATTCAAAATTGTGAAGCCGTCGTTGTCGCAATTGGTGAAGATATTGAAGCCAGCATCTTATGTGTGCTCCATCTTAAAAACATGGGGATCAACAAAATTTGGGCCAAAGCCAAGTCCAAAGCGCATCACATGATTTTAACCCATTTAGGCATCAGCAAAATCATCCATCCTGAAGAAGATATGGGTGTCCGTGTTGCTCAGTCACTGAGTTATCCGATGGTGAGCCGCTACATGGTGCTCGAAGATGACCATTATTTGGTGAAAGTTGAAATTAAAGAATCACAACAAGGCACGCGTTTAAATCAAATAATGGATCATGTCCCTGAAGTGAAGACGATTCTGCATAAACGTGGCACCGAGCTTCAATATAGTTTAGATCCGAACCTGATTTTACAAACAGGCGATATTTTAGTGGTTGAAGGTTTACTCGAACATTTACGTCGACTGGCTAAACACTTTAAAGCAACTTTGTAATCAGCGTCGAGCTCCTTTTGCACATAATCACGCAAGATGACAGTAAAAAAACATGAAACTTCACAATAAACAGCGTAATACCATTAATCTCAGCCCGCCCAGTATTTTGGCATTGGGTTTTCTTGGGCTCATTATCATTGGCACCTTGCTTTTAAAGCTCCCTTATTCACATCATGGCGATTTAAGTTGGATCAATGCCCTCTTTACAGCGACCTCAGCCGTAACCATTACAGGACTTTCGGTTGTAAATGTCGGCGAAGCCTATACTGTGTTTGGTAAAGTCGTGATTATGGGTTTACTACAATGCGGCGGTCTCGGCTTTATGACCTTTGCGATATTGGCCGCTATGAGTTTGTCCCCTAAAATTGGGCTAAAACAACAAATTATGGCTCAAGAAACCATTGGACAAACCAGCCTTGCCAAAGTGACCATGACTATTAAAGGCGTACTGCTTTATTCGCTATTTTTTGAAATGGTGGGAACGGTTATTTTGACCATCGCTTGGATGCAAGAATACAATTTTAACCAGGCCCTGTTTTATGCTGCCTTTTATAGTGTTTCAGCATTTAATAATGGTGGATTTTCATTATTTCCCAATAGTTTAATGAGCTTCGCTGACCGTTATTTCATTACATTTACCATCAGTATGCTTTATATCATCGGTGGTATCGGCTTTTTGGTACTGATGGACATTAAGCGCAATAAAAGTTGGAAAAAACTCAGCACCAATAGCAAGCTGATTTTATCGACCATTGCAGGCTTAAATGTCTTTGCCTTCATCACCATTTGGTTATTAGAAGCCAATAATGCTGCAACCTTAGCCACGATGTCACTAGGTGATCAAGCCCTAAATGCTTGGTTCCATGCAACGGTTCCACGTTCATCCGGTTTTAACAGCTTACCCATGGAAAGCATGAGCGATGCATCATCACTCGTCACGATGTTACTAATGTTTATTGGAGGTGGTTCTCTCAGTACAGCCGGCGGCATTAAAGTCGGGACGTTTATTATTGTTGTGCTCAGTGTGGTCAGTTTTTTAAGACGTGAAGATGAACTGCGTGTGTTTAACCACTCTGTTTCTGAAAAAACGACCTTTAAAGCATTAGCGGTGATTTTCATTACAGTAACGTTGATTTTCATTGGTTTTTTCAGTCTATTACTACTCGAACCTGACAAACGCTTTTTAGACTTACTCTTTGAAGCAGTGTCCGCTGCCTGTACAGTAGGCCTATCTCGTGGCATCACCAGTGACTTACAACCCGCCAGTTTAGTCGCCCTGATGTTGTTGATGTTCGCAGGCCGACTTGGCCCCTTAACACTGGCCTATCTGATTGCCACACCGAAGAAGAGTCGGTTAAAACACCCACCTTCTGAGATTCAGATTGGTTGATTTGTACATTGTCTCACAGTTATAAAAAAACCACGCCATAGCATGGTTTTTTTATTTACTGATGTTACATAGTAACATCAGTAGCGTAATTTGATTCAAATGAAAGAACGATACGCGGTAAGGTCATCCGCAAGTGTTTGAGACAGGATGACTTCTAATCAAAAATGTTTTTGCGATACTTTAAGTAAATAGACGCTAGAGAGCGAGTTTTGCGGATGACAATGGTTTTGGGTACTTTTGCCTAAACAAAAGTACCTCCAGCCGAAGGCTAATCCCTTTATTCAATCCCTAGATATAAGACTCCGTCGATTAGACTTAAAAGCATCTTAAAAATGCGAAATTACTTTTACGTCCGTAAATTAATTATTGAGCAATCATTAAAACCAATTCATTAATGACACACCGACACCGACATAGGTTGCCCGATGGTTATAGTCAATCAGGCTTTCACCATAGCCATCAAACAATTGAACTGTGCCGCGTAATTTACCATTGATTGGGAAAGTCCAATCGAACTGCACCGCACCATGTGAATCATCACCACCTTTCAATGAATGACGTAACATCAAACTAAAGTCATGATCTTTATGACGATAAAACGCTGTTAAATCCCCACGTCCCACATAATCGGTAATATCTGGGTTGTTATCATCTTTAGTATCTTCTTCAAAACGATACCAAGGACGTAACATCAGTGCAAAATTGTCACGTTCAAATCCAAGATTTAACATGACACGATTCCAACTCCGCGATAAGGGATCAGAACGCCCATTAGACTGATGGTTAAAAGTTAAGCCCAGCATACGCCAGTTCAAACCCAAGAGTTCATAGTTGGTACGAAAAACCAGACTGGCTTCAGGCTCATAGTTGGTTTCACGGAATGGTCGTGATTCGTCTTCATTGTAGACTTGCCAACGAGAAGACTGGGTATAGCCCAACCAGATATCACCATTATCACCAAATAAGTTTTCAACAGCTTTGGTTTTTAATGACAATTGGAACTTGGCTTCCATCGATTTCAGGTTTTGTTCCTGATCGGCTTGTACCGTGTTGTTTTCATTCGGGCTTGATGGATGTTCATTTTTATCTGAAGTCCAGTATCCCGGCATTAAATACACAGGTTGATAGCCGCGAATATTCCACGTCCCCAATTTACTTTCTGGAGAAAGCTCCCAACGACTATCCAATAATGAAAGGTTTGGATTAAGGTTCGGTGCTTCTACAGCGAATAAACGGTCCGTAAACGCATGACTGACTTTTTCTTTGAATGTCAACTTTTCAGTCGGTTCAGGTTTAATTTCTTGTGCGGCTTGACGCTCAGAAACCAACATTTCTTTTTCAGCAGGTTGCACTTTAAACAAAGCGTCATAACACGATAATCGCTCTGCATTTGACTCAAGTGCCACACATGCTTCAGCGGTAGCTGGTTTAACAGCCACTTCCGCATTTTGTGCATTTACAGTACTGACATACATTGAACTGAGCGCAATAAGGCTCAGTTGCAATGTCGTACGCTCAAGAGATTTGAACGCCATAAAAACCCCTTTTTTGTTTTAATTCACTTGTTTTATTTCGAAACCAAGCTCAACCAAAGCCTCTCGCTTCGCCACGGGTGCAACCACAGCTTTTGTCGGTTGTTGTTCAACCAAGTACGCCACAGCAACACGTTTTAGATCATCCAAAGTCACATTCAACAGACGTTCACGTAACATTTGACGGAAAGCTGGCGTGCGTTTATGCAATAAAGCATAACAAGCTGTAATGGCTTCACCCGCTGGTGACCCCGGTTTATCCATGCTGGCAATTAGACCCAAAATCGCTTCTTCTAGCTGATGCGGTTGTTGTTCAGCATTCAGTAGCCACTGCACACTTGCGTCAAAATCTTTAAACGTTTCAGCTAAACGTGGGTCACGGTAGCTATAGAAACGGAATGAACATGCATTGCCGTCATAGCTTGCTCCGCCACCATAAGCACCACCTTTTTCACGAATCGCGCTATGCAAGAAGCCATTACGTAGATAAGCCGCCAAAATCATTAAAGGTGCTGCATCTGGATGTGACACTTCCACCGCAGGATATGCTGAAGCGCAGAACTGAACATTGGCTTGAATGAGCCAAGCTTCGTCATTGTTGCTATCTGCAAAATTCACTTGAGTTAAATCATGTGGGTTATCGTCAATCGCCACTTTATCCCAAATGGTTTGAACTTCTTCAACCAATCTGTCTGAATGATGCTCCTCACACACCACCAAGAATTGTTTTGGTGCTTTAAGCAAACGGTTGTGAATTAACTTAAGCTCATCAATCAAGGCATTATAAGCCGTGTCGTCTTGCTCAATTTTGCTGACAAGTTCTGACAGCCAGTTCAGCGCGCCTAGGCCTGTATTATGATAATCACGTAGCGCCAATGCACTATGTTGACGACCTGCAATTTGCATTGCATAACTATGACCAGAACCAGATACACGTGACTGCCAACGTGCTTTACGTTGTTGCAATAACTCTACGATACGATTTTTTTCATCAAAACGTAGCTGTTCAAAAGCCAATTTCAATAAGCGAATGGCTTCAAGATTATTCACCAATGATTTAGTGGTCAACGTTAGCCAAGCACTAATTTGACCTTTATCATCCACTTTTGAACGCAGCGATGCCCCCATACCTAAACCGCCACTCACAGCTGTTTGCAACTGTTGTAGCTCTAAGTAATCGTATTCACCTGCACCAACTTCACCCATCAAAATCGATAAGAGATTGAAATACGGCGATTGCACCACTTCATCAGGAATCTGAATCAAAACTTGTTGGTAGTAAAGACCATTGGTGCCTGCGTGGTAAAGATTTAACGGCGTATCCAAGCCATTACTGATAATTTCGCGTAATTGACCTTGTACAATCTGTAATTGTGCAGGAACGTCTTCTAAACCTACTTTAGGCAATAGGTTCAAATCATCTGGGGTATCTTGACGAATGTTCAGTGCTTCAGTCTGCGCAATAATCTCTGCTTTTTGCGCTTCAGTTAAGTTCGCATCAATTTCTTTTAAACGTGCTTTTTCTGCTGCCGCTTCCAACGCATTTTTTTCAGCATCTGGAACCAAAGTTAATTGCACACGATGTTGATTATCAAGCAAGTAGGTTTTGATTAAGTTAGATAACCACATTGGGTCTTTCAACTCTTCCTTCACTTGTTCAATGGCCGTATCCACATCCCAAACATCTACAGGGTCTGAATGGTGAATCGCACTGCTTAAACCATTCAGAATTAAGCTTAGGCCATATGGTGTACCATCACCATTGATTTCACGCTGATGCAATTCAATCTGATGTAAAATCGCCTCAACTAAAGCTGGATCAACAGGCTTAGCCGCAACGTCTTCTAATACTTTAAACACGCCATTTTTAAATTGTTCTGCATGCTCAGGGTTTGAACCTTGAATTGCACAGTAGAACGTCATTTCATAGTTTGAGTCATCTACGCCCATGAATGGACCAGTAGACTGTGCATAACCACAGGTTTCTAAGTAATGACGTAATGGCGAAGCAGAATCTTCAAGCAATACCCCCTCAACCAAACGCATACCTAAACGTAATTTAATATTACTTGCTTCAGGCAATAACCAAGAAAGCACATGATATGTTTTGTCTTTGAGGTCTTCAGCATCAACTGCATACGTTTCAGTTACAGTTACAGGCGCAGTTAAGCGGCGCTCAGGTTTTGAATACAGCGTTTGACCTTTTTCAAATTTAGACAAAGCAAGCGTTTCAAACTGTTCTTGTAAATTATATGCAGGCTCATTACCAAAGGTCATAAACACCGCATTACTTGGGTGATAATGTGATTTGTAGAAACTGACCAACTCTTCATAGCTTAAGTCAGGAATGTCTTTCGGATCACCGCCTGAGTTGTAATGATATGTCGTTTCTGGGAATAAATGATGGGCAAGTTGGTGATACAACTGATCTGAAGGTGAACTCATTGCACCTTTCATTTCATTAAATACCACGCCTTTATATACAGCTTCGCCATTTTCTAGCTCAATACGAATCCCTTCTTGTGCAAAATCAAGCGGGTTCAAATTCGCAGCAAAAGCAGCATCCATATAAACTTCTAACAAGTTTTGGAAATCTTTTTTGTTTTGCGTTGCAAATGGATAAGCCGTCCAATCCGCAGCGGTAAACGCGTTCATAAACGTATTGAGTGAACGACGAATCATTAAAAAGAATGGGTCACGTACAGGGAACTTTTCTGAGCCACACAGTGCCGTATGCTCAAGAATATGCGCCTCACCTTTTGAATCCATAGGCTGCGTACGGAAGGCAACTAAAAATACGTTTTCGTCATGGTTTGTGGCTAAGTGATAATGCACCGCGCCAGTCACTTTGTGTTTATATTCAGACACTAAAATGTCTAAAGCTTCAACATGATGTTGACGAATCAACTGAAACGCGGGATGTACAGTTTGAGAAATGGTTTCAGTGACATCTACAGTCATGTGTGCTCCTAATCTATTCATTTAAATTAGGCAAAGTATACCTTAAAAAATCACAACTAGATTCACCGAAACGACATTTCCAACTGTTTTAATCAACTTGAACTTTAATTTTAAAAATCACTTGTTTTCGCACTAAAACAT
Source organism: Acinetobacter sp. YH12097 (assembly GCF_013419225.1). Taxonomy (NCBI): domain Bacteria; kingdom Pseudomonadati; phylum Pseudomonadota; class Gammaproteobacteria; order Moraxellales; family Moraxellaceae; genus Acinetobacter; species Acinetobacter sp. YH12097. The sequence continues at coordinate 10,759 of NZ_VPAN01000019.1, forward strand.
TTAGACTGGTTTTATGGATTGCCTATCATTTCGTGTTGACCAATAGACACAAATCACAATCGCCAATAACAATACAAAAGAAGCCATAAAGCGACTCAAATCCAAACCACCTGAACTGATTGGCTTATCTAGAAAATCGCCGACAACTGCGCCCAATGGACGTGTCAAAACAAAAGTAGCCCAAAATAAAATCGTCTTTGAGACCCGAGTAAAAAAGTACAACAACGCCATCAATAGAATTAAACCACCAAATAGCCAAATGCCACCGCTATAGCCTAATCCTGCACTATCGGAAGTCCAGTCCCCCAAAGCTGTACCTAGCGTTTGAGAAAATGTAATCGTCAACCAATAAAAGATCTGTGTGCGCGGCAAATTCACTACACTTGGATTGATTGACCCTTCGACTCGATACCAACTAAAAAGCGATATGAGCACCAAACCCAGCAACAGCAAACTACCACCCAAGTAGCCAATCCCTAAAGAACGATCTACAAAATCCGCTAAAGTCGTACCGACCGTAGTACTGGCAATAATCGTGGCCCAATATAAATAAGGTTTATAGGCTTTGGACTGTATTTGAAAATACAGCAGACTGATAAATATGCCTGCGAAAATAAAGGTACTGAGTAAATAGCCCAAATTTAAGGACATGTACAGTGCATCACCACTGGTTTCACCAAAAGTGGTCGCAAAAATTTTGGTCAACCAAAACAGCGCGGTAATCTGGGGGACTTTTTTAACGTAGTCTTGTAGTTCATGCACTTGCATATGCATATGCATCACTCAATGCAGTTATTTTGATGCTTATATCTTCGATAACTGAAATGAATTTTTGCTTAAAATAAGGCACTCTTTTTTTAGAATTGTCACAAGAAAAAAAGCACCCGATATCGGATGCTTCATTTACAGTATTTAGAGTCTATTTTGGGATTTAACACTAAACTAGATATTTGAAATAATTATAATTTGGATGGCTTTCAACATAGACATAATTCTGTTTTTGATAGAATTTTGCAGCATTTTTAAGCTCAGTATTTAAGCACAGTGCAGAAAAGTGTTTTTTTGCACCCTTTTCCAATTCCACCAATAGCTGCTTACCCACGCCATGCTGACGGTACTGCGGATGCACATAGAAACGGCGAACTCGACCAATCCGTTCTTCTACACCAGTATCACCCCATTGCTGATTTAAACCGCCACAAGCAATCAATTTATCGCCATCATAAGCAAGCAATAATTGCTCACCCGTTTGGTCAAAACGATTTTTACCACTTTGATATTCTTCAATTAAACGGTGTATAAATGTATAGCCTTCATGCTGCGCCAAAGCAGCAATATTTTCGATTTGAGCAGGAAGTTGCTCTGCTGGACGAATCGTAATTTCCATATATTCACACTTTTAATCTGTTATCTATTTATGATGACCAAATCATCTTGATTCAGTCTGAACACCCTATAGCTCTATAAAAGTAAAATTTTTCGATTTGCACAATAGCAAAGCTGATTAAAACGGCAACTAATTCAAAAAAAATGTAAAAATATAATGGATTTGCCCGATTTTTATACACACTTGTCCTTTAATTGAATTTTTTTCAACAAACTACAGCAATTCTGAGCATTCGTGTAAACTTAGCACTTTCATTTTTTTGATGTGAACATACAACATGGCAACTGTTGACCTTTTTGCAATTGGTAATGCACTTATTGACCAAGAATTTAAAGTCTCTGACGAATTCCTAATTCAACACAATCTGCAAAAAGGTACGATGCAACTGACAGATGGCGATACTCAAGCAGCCCTTTATAACAACCTAAAAGCCACTCAAGAATATAAAGGTCAAGCTTCTGGTGGTTCTGCAGCAAATACAACGGTTGCTTTTAGTGCTTTAGGCGCAACTGCATTTTATGGTTGTCGTGTCGGCAATGATGACTTAGGTCAAATTTACCTAAATGGTTTAAACGACGCTGGCATCCAAACTGCAACTCAATCAATCAGTGAAGGTGTAACTGGCACATGTATGGTATTGGTCAGCCCTGATTCTGAACGTACGATGCATACTTACCTCGGTATTACTGCGGAATTGACTGATAGCCAAATTGATTTTGGCAGCTTAAATACTGCGAAATGGTTATATATCGAAGGTTATCTTTCAACATCAGACAGCGCACGTCTTGCGGTAAAACAAGCACGTCAAATCGCCAAAGCCAATGGGGTACAAATTGCATTGACCTTATCTGATCCAGCAATGGTGCAATATGCACGTCAAGGTCTAGATGAATTACTCGATGATGGCGTGGACTTATTGTTCTGTAATGAACAAGAAGCGCTGATGTACACAGAAACAGATCATTTAGATGCTGCACTTACGAAATTGCAATCACTAAGCAAACACATTGTCATTACATTAAGTGCCAAAGGTGCCTTAATCCATAATGAAGCCGCAACATTTACCGTGCCAGGTCGTAAAGTTACCGCAGTAGATACCAATGGTGCTGGTGATGCTTTTGCTGGTGCTTTCCTATATGCACTCAATGCAGGTCATGACTATCAAACGGCTGCTGAACTTGCTATCCTGATCTCAAGTGAGGTTGTGGCTCAGTTTGGTCCACGCCTAGCAGTTGAAGACTATGCTCAGCTTTTACAATCATTTCAGAAGGAATGTGCTTAATGTTTAAAATTTGCATGACGGATGATGTGCCTGAACGTGAAGCACGATCATTCGAAACGCCTGAAGGTGAAACGATTTTTATCACCCAACGTGATGGCATGTTTTACTCTTATCAAAATAACTGCCCACACTTGCACGTGGAACTTGAGTTTCTTGAAAATCAGTTTCTAGATCGTGACCAAGAATTTATTGAGTGCTCAACACATGGCGCACTGTTTATGGTCGAATCTGGGGAATGTATTTCTGGCCCATGCCAAGGTCAAGCCCTTGAAAAAGTGAACATTAACGTGCATTCTGATGGTGGAATCTACCTCACAGAAGAATAAACACTGGAATACAACCATGTCCGCATTTTTAACAGACTATAACTTAATACCCTTTCATTTAAGTTTATTGGCCGTACTGTTATTGGGCATGGTTGAAACCATTGGCTATTACATCAATATTAGTCCTAGCCAAGTTTTAAAAAGAATCGCCCCACAGCGCATACAAGAATTGGCATTATTGAATGTCAAATTTTCCAAGACTCTGATTTTGTTCTTTTTACTGATGAATTTTAGCTTTGCAGGCTATGTACTTCAGTTTTGCATCCATGCCAAAGAAGGTCAATTCGTTCCCGCTTATTATTTAATTTTACCTGCGTTGATTATTGCCATATTCTTTACGGTATTTATGATTCATTGTTTGGATCAGGTTGTCCCGCCCAAATATAAAAAACAAACCGTTAACCTACTGGGTCGTCTAGCCACCATTTCAAGTGGAAATGCCCGTCCCGGCTTTTCAGCTCAAGCGCGGGTGCGTGATGAGTTTGGTCAACTACATTATGTGCAAGTTGAGCCAGAATTTGGTGAGTTAGAGTTTCAGTCGAAAATCATTTTGATTCGTCAAAAAAAATCACACTATATTGGCAAAAAAATCAGTGTGTCGAACCGTCTATTTAATCCATCCTAGTGACAATCTTAGCGTCACATTGTTATCATTTTTCAAATCATAAAAAAGCCAGAATTCTCTGGCTTGTATTCAATCTAATACCATCAAATAATATTGTGATTAACGCTTAAGAAAACCTGAGACCAAATTCATCACTTGTTGAATATCAGCATTCGCTTCTTGCTGATTGGTTTGTCCAGCTTGTGGCGTCAATGAGTCAATAATTTGTGGCAATACCGTTGAAATTGCACTATACACATCTTGTTTCTGAGTTTGTGTTTCTTGTGCAACTTGCTCCACTTCGGCATCATCAAATAAATTTTGTACTTGTTGATTATTCACAGCAGCATTATCGCCAGGGCCTGTAGATACCCAATCATCAACCTGACTGCTCAAGCCCTGTCCACGTAATTTATCCAAAGCACCTTGTAGGCCACCTTGTTTTTGAATCCAAGCCAGCACCAGAGGTAACACTGCTACTAAAATGGTTGAAGCATTGCCACCACTACTACGTTGCTGCGGCTGCGCTGCACCACCTAGTTGGCCCAACACAGAGCCAAGAATTCCACCCAAACCACCCGCTTGGTTTTGAGCATTGTTTTGGGTATTTTGAGTGCCTGCATTTGCACCCAATTGACCCAGCACCGAACCTAAAATACCGCCCAAGCCACCTTGTTGATTTTGATTGTTTGCACCACCAAGGGCCTGCTTTGCTAAAATCTCAACAATATTATTTAAATTTGTCATTTTATTTTTCCCAGTGAAACCTAGATAAACTTAATTACAGCATACGTGGGAAAAGACAAATTTTTCATAAATGTTTGTTAATTTTTTGCAATTTTTCACAGGCTAAGTATTTGTTACCAACGGAATTTATCCCAGTTTTCAGGATTTGCCCAAAATTTAGAGTTAAACCAATCTGGGATATGTTTATAAGTCAAAATATTAAACTGCCATAAAGCAAAATCACTTTCATGCGTGGTTTTATCAATGAGCTGAGTAAAGCCTAAAGCACGTAATAATTGTTCATCGTGTAATTTACTCACCACCACGATGCGTTTGGCAAATAGGTCACGCAATTTTACCAACATCTGAGTTTTCTGCTGCTGATCCAAACTCAACATCATTTCAGTATCAAGAATCACAAATCCAAGGTCAAAACGCTGGGTAAAAGGCAGATTTAAAAACTCAGTTACGTTAAAATGTTGCCATTGAATTGGATGAAATTGATTGTATTGCTCAAGATCCTGACCAATACAGATTGCGGTTGAAATTGGCTGCTCTTTTGACAAATCGTCTAGCATAGAAGTGATGACATTTTGTTCAGCCATTGACCGCATCCTTAATAATGAAGTGAGTATTCGTATGGAACTACAAGGCATTTGCCATAAAATGCATGCAGGTCTTAAAGACCTTAGTGTAACTGATCAACATACACACAAGGCAAATGTTGAGTATAAATTTATTCTAGATCGCTCAGAAGTTGATCTACCGTTTAGCCTTGGCCAAGAAATTGAAATTGAAGCCACTGGAAATATCTACTGCATTTCTTGCGGCGCAAAAACGCCTAAATCGTATTCACAAGGTCATTGCTTCAAATGCATGAAGACTAAGGCTGCTTGTGATATGTGCATTATGAAGCCTGAAACCTGTCATTATCATCTCGGGACTTGCCGTGAAGATGATTTTGCCCATGAAGTTTGCTTTCAACCGCATATTGTCTATTTAGCCAATTCGAGTGCCTTAAAAGTGGGGATTACCCGCTTGGGTCAAATGCCTACACGTTGGCTAGACCAAGGTGCGACGCAAGCTTTGCCTATTATGAAAGTTGGTTCACGTCGTTTATCTGGTCAGCTTGAAGTCATGTTTGGTACGCAAGTGGCCGATAAAACCGATTGGCGTAAATTGCTCAAAGGTGAAGCAGAACCGATCAACCTGATCGAAATTCGCGACCAATTGGTAGAAGAATTCGCACCAAAAATTCAGACCATTCGTGAAGAATTTAGCCAAAATTTAGAGTTTAATGAAACCGTTGAACTGCTAGAAGATGAGTTGCCACGCCAATTTATCTACCCGGTAGATGAATATCCTGAAAAAATCAAATCGCATAATTTGGACAAAACACCGATTATTCGAGGAAAATTACAAGGGATTAAAGGTCAGTATCTGATTTTGGATACCGGTGTGATTAATATTCGAAAATACACTGGCTATGAAATTAAAGTACGTACTTAAATCGACTCAAAGTATCTAATTAAGTTTAAAAAAGCGAGATATTTCTCGCTTTTTTACACCTACTCTACCAATCTGATTCATTGAACAGTTGAAAGAAACTTTAAATATGGCAACGCCATTAACTGCTCCGCTTCTAAGATTGGCATATGACCAACATGGTCTAAAATCAGAGGCTTTTCGGCTTTTTTAAATAAGCGTCTCAGTTCTTCTGCTACTTCAACATTGATAATCTGATCTTGCTTCCCCCAGATAATAAACACAGGTGCATCAATGCCTCGTGCAGCCAAAGCAAAGGACTCTGGCGTATACAAGGTGGCCATTTTTTGCAGTTGCTCCACCATTTTATTGGTTTGTTTAGACTGAACGATCATCAACTTTTCTTGCCCAATTTTTAATTCTTGTGGAATAAAAGGCGGAGATTGCATCACGATCTTCATCACGCGATCAAAATCACCAGTTTTTCTGACCACTAGCTCTGCAAGCTTTGCCGTATCTTTTAGATACGCTGTATTGCTCGACTTAAAGACACCTGCTGAATCCACCAACAATAAAGATTTCACTTCTAAGGGATACTGAGCGCTATAGAGCATGGCAATTGCACCACCCATCGAATGCCCTGCGATATGTAAATTTGGATCTAACTTTGCAGCATCTATAAATCGTCGTAATTTTTCAGTTAAATTAGGAATTGATAGATCAAATTGATCTGCGACAATAGTTTCTCCATGTGCTGGCAGATCTGGAATAATGACATGATAATTGGGCGTTAAATAACGGGCAACTCGGTTCCAATTATCACGCGTGCCTGACAAACCATGCAGCAACAGTAGCGTCGGTTTTCGTGGATCTCCTCCTTCACTGTATGTCCATTCGATTTCATTATTTTTGACTTTTTTACTACTCAAGCCCGCCCAAGCTCTTTCCTGCTCTAAAACTTTTTGAAAGTTTAGTTCTGCAGCTTGAATACTACTGGCAACGCAAATCGTTAGTAGCATCTGTATCATGTGTTTAAAATAATGATCCATCCATCGCAATAACGGGTTCTTTAAACGTTTACATTGAGGCATATACAGAGATATCATCCACTTAATCCTTTGTGGTGATGAGTTATTTTTTCATATTATTTTTTGAGAACACCAATCTACGATGCTAGAGTCAATATTTCATTTGCCAAATCTTTTAAATAAAAATTATATCTGTCAATTTAAACCAAAAAAAACCAGCTCGGAAGCTGGTTCATATTTCTAAGCAAGCCAATCAGACGGTGTCAGTGGAGCTTCAATGAGTAAGCTTGGATATTCAAGCGCAGGAAGTATAGCGGGCGGATTTGAAACGTCGCTGCCCAATGCGATCAAATCCTGTTCATCGGTGTGCAATACAATTGGGACTTCATTCGCATCCTGTAAAAGCGTATCTAGATTGATCACAGATTGAATCGGCTCAATTTGACTGTCATTTTGGTTTTCACTTTGCTCATCACTTGCCAATAAAATCTCTGTAAGTTCAACAGATGATTCAGGTTGTGCAAGAAACAGTTTAGCTATTGAGATTTCAGGCGATTGAACACCACGACTGTCCTCCGCCACGATTGTTGCAAAGCCACCATTTTGAATCGGGTTATCCATCGACCAAAAACCACTTTCATTGGCATACGTCACGTACTCTTGACCATTGGCTGTAACAATGATTTTAGCCTGTTGAAATGCATTGCCTTCGAGTTTTTCAGTATTTAACGTCACTTCTGGCGCCGGCAGTAGATAGCTTGGATTTTCAGGCGAGGTCTGAATAAATGGAAATACCAAGCCAATCGCAGGAGATTGCTGACCAAATTGATCTTCCACAACAATCATCAACATGCCACCATTTGCCACTGGATTTTCTATTGACCAATCACCATTTTCATCGACCTGAATACGATAGACCGCTTGATCCGACTAAATCACAACAGTCGTATTTGGTGCGGCAGTACCTGATATCACCGCGCCAGACTCTAAAATCGTAACAGCTTGCGGTAAAATGATTTGCGCTGTATGCAACGCCTCAGAACGATTACCGTCCTGATCAATTGCCACAACACTTATTGCACCTGTGGTCGTTAAAGGATTGAGCATCGACCAATCGCCATTTACATCAGCAACTGTTATAAACTCTTGCTCACCATAGGTCACAACCACCGTATTTCCTGCATCAGCTTTACCAACCAAATATTCGCCTTTTTCAATTATTTCCGGCATCTTGGGTAGCACACTTGGCTCTGCAATTGGAGCAATCATTATTGCCTCTGAGCGTAAGCCATGATGATTTACCGCATAAATTGTGGCAACTCCACCATCCTTCAGTGGATTATCAATCTGCCGATGTCCTTGTTTATCCACTTTGACGCGTGTAACAGTTTCACCGACTGAAATGATCACCCATGTTTTTGGCTCTGCCGTGCCAGTTATAAGATCATCTAGTCCAGTCACTTCTGGTGTTGAGGGAATATGCTGATGCTGTGTTTTCCCCTGAATCAGCAACTGCTTTATTTCAACTTGTCCCAAAATGTTTTTTAAAATACCGTTTAAATCTCTCATCTTTTGCATAACACCCTCAAATCACATCATTATATTTATTTGGGAAAATGCCTTCCCAAACTCAATTTAAGAGAATTATTTAAATAGTCAATTTTATTTAATCTTTGTTTTTAAAAGTTTTTCTTAAAGTGTGATGCATTAAACTTAAACATAAAAAAACCAGCTCGAAAGCTGGTTTTTTTAAAGCTGCCTTAATTATTTAATTTTGGCATGATCTTTTAGATAACGTGTGTAGTCATCAAATTCTTGTTGACCACGAAGCTGTTGATAAAGTTTTGTTAACTCATCTAACTGCTCACCCGTTAATGCCGCATCAGATTGTTTGTTCACTGCAGTCACAGCAACCACAACCAATTCATTTGGTAGATTAGTCGTAGTAACAGACCAATGACCTGCTTTCGGCGCTTTTACACTAAATGCAGCACGTTGAATTTCGCGTTTTAACAAACCATCCGCACGAGTGAATGTACCCGCATTTTCAAAGTTTAAACTGCCTTTTGCAACTGAAGCAGCAGGTTTTGCAGCAAACTCTTTTAATGTCGCTTGAATCTGGGCTTTTGCAGCATCAGACGCTTTCTTTTCAATCAACTGAGTTTTCACATGCGCTTTCGCTTCAGCTAAGGTTTGAACACCCGCAGCATGATAGTTACGCACTTTCACCCAAACCACATCACCGTTTTTCAACTGAATGCTCGATGAAACATTACGTTCACCATTTTTAACATCATCGTTAAACAATTTAACTTTGACGTTTGCATCACTTAAAACTGGATGTTGCGATGCTAATGTTAAGCCATTCAATGATTGTACTTTTACGCCTTTCACTTCTTGACCCACGACATCAAGGGCATCACTGCTCACGACCATGTCATTGAGGCTGTTTACAGTGTCAGAAAAAACATTGGCTTTTTTCGAAGCAGCAACTTCAGCTTGTAGACGTGCTTTTTCTTGTTCAAATGAAGCCACTTTTACAGCTGGTGCCACTTTTTCGATCAAGTGATAACCACTGTCTGTTTTCACTGGAGCAGTCACTTGACCAGCTAGAGCACCTTCAACTGCAGCATCAAACGCATCACCAAACACACCTTTTTCATAAGCAACCAGTTCACCACCTTTTGCTTTAGATTCCGGATCTTCAGAGAATTGCGCTGCAGCTTGGTCAAAGCTTAAACCCGCTTTAATTTTAGCTTGAACACTTTCAGCCAGTTTTTTAGCTTCGGCATCTGAACGACTGTCTGCAGTGATCATGATGTGCTTAACGAGTGGTTTAACTGACTTCTGTGCATTCTCAACAAAGCTGTTATACGCTTCTTTCAATTCAGCATCAGTTGCAGCTTCTACAGGTGCAGTAATATTGGCAGGTGTTAATACGACAAAATCTGCATCAATACTGGTTGCTTGCTTAAATTTGTTTTTATGCTGCTCATAATAAGCGGCAATTTCGGCATCAGATACTTTTACATTTTTCTTGTAATTTTCAAGATTAATGCTCGCCAACTGAATACTACGTTGTTCCGTTTGTAAGTTCGCAATTTGCAAGATATCAAGCTTACTCACCAATGCATATTCCATAAATGTTGTAGACAACATTTTTAAAGCATGGTCTTTACGTAAGTTATCAATGAATGTGCGGTTCGTCATACCAATCGATTCGAGGTATCTCCCAAACGCTTCATCTGAAAATTGACCATTGACTTGGAAGCTTGGCTGCTGATGAATCATTTGCACAATTTGTGCATCACTCAAGCTAATGCCTAATTTATCAGCTTGTTGCAATAACAATTGGCGTGAAACCAAAGTATCCATCGCTTTATTGCTAATGAAATTTTGATTCAATAATGTTTCATCACCCTGAGCATATGCCAGATATTGTTCTTTTAATGAGTTCGTCAGTGCTTCGAGTTCTTTTTGAGAAATTTCAGTACCGTTTACAGTCTTTGCTGCATCTTTAGATCCACCACTAAAATATCCTTCAATACCTACAAGTGCTAAAGGGGTCAAAAATAAAACGAGCAAGACCTTGCCCAGCCAACCCTTAATGACTTTACGAAACGATTCCATAAGTATTCCAATATTTTATTTGCGGTGAATTTTAACCGAAAACCCGAGATGAATGAATGCGATATATCAATTAATCACATTTACCAATAAAAAACGCGCCAAATAATGGCGCGTCTCATGTGCTTAATAAGATTAAGCTACAGAATCTTTCAAGCCTTTACCAGCTTTGAAGCTAGGAACTTTGCTTGCTTTGATTTCTAAAGTCGCACCAGTTTGTGGGTTGCGACCAGTACGTGCAGCGCGTTCTTTAACGCTGAAAGTACCGAAACCAACTAAAGTAACTGTATCACCAGCTTTTAATGCATTGGTAACTGCAGCAATTGTAGCATCTAAAGCTTTACCGGCATCGGCCTTAGATAATCCCCCATTTTCGGCAATTGCATCAATTAATTCTGATTTATTCATGAAAATTACGTCCTCTTAATATCGTTTATTTAAGGTTCAAGAATTTGTATAAAACGCCATAACGCCTTTATAGCAATGCTTTAGGGTTAAACGCAATACTCCTCAACCTCTTTTTATAGAATTTTTTGACGAAAAAAACCTTGAAAATTCGATAATAGTAAAAAAGTTAGTGTTTTTTTAGTATTTCGGACCTCAGTTGGGCATTTTCTTCGGCCAATTGGTCAACTTTAGTATGTAATTGAAGTATAAGCCTTTCTAAGTGCTGTAAATCCTTTACAGTCACCAATCCTAAACGGTTTAAAGAATGATTAACACCATTATCTAAAATTTTTTCTACTTTATCTTTCGTATCAGTTACAGATTCTTTGGCTTTTTCTGAAACTTTTTCGACAGTTTGATCTGCAATATCAATCGTTTTGGACTCAAGCTCCTCTCCAACTTTGACTAAAGAGTCAAAAAGCTTATTTCCTTCACCCTCAGCACGTGAAAAAGCACCTAATCCAGCCAACCAAATCTGTTTGGTATATTTGCGAAAATCCATTTTAGAGCGACGATCAGAATGACTACGTACGCGAGTTTTAGCCGGCTTTTCTGATGTTTCTTGTGCATCGTCAATTATGCTTTCTGTATTTTCCATAATCCGCACTTCTCCTGATTATTTTATGTGCACAGCAACATGTGATTCTTCATTTTAACAACATAATAGCAAACATATGACTTGATAGATTGATTAAACTGTTCTACAAAGCTGGTGAATTACCAACTTTTTGGTATATTCTAAGTTCCTCTAGAGCAGGATGCTCAGTTTCCAGTGCTTTCAGATTTTAACAAGGACATTTTTTTTATGAGTGATACGCAACAAACACAAGCTCAACCACATTTGTTGCTTACTATGACCCTGATTGTTTTAGAAACGATTTTTACTTTCATTTTAAAACATGACCGTGTTGTAGCATTACAAGCTAAAAAATTTGTTGATCAAAAAGTCGCACTGAAAATAAATAGCTACATCCCTTATTTTGATTTTTATGTTCAGTTTACTGAGCACGGTATTCTGTTCGACACGAAATCTCCAGATAAAGCCATCGACCTTGATGTCCGCACGACACTAATAGATTTGGTAAAAATTTTTGTATTTGGTAATCGTAAAAGCATCAAAACCATGCGTATCGATGGTGATGTGGTTCTAAAAGATGAATTTCGTGATCTGGTTTCATTATTTAGTGTGCCCAAAATTTTATCTGACTGGAAACACTGGCTGTCTGAACCTGTCGAAGAAAACGATATCGTTGCGTCAAAAAAACGTATTGCCCCACTTTTAGAAAAAATCGAACAGCAACGCTCTAAAATCAACACACTGCAAGTTGAAGTTAAACAATATAAAAACCGTATTAAGCGTATCGAACGTCGTCAAAAGCGGATTAATATCGCTTTTAGTCTAATATCTGTTCTTTTAATAACGTTATTAGTGTATAATGTGTGGTTCAAATAAATACATAATTTTTCAGACAAAATAAAACAAATAAACAATCTCAAAAAAACTTGACTATTTTAGTCAGGATTCATAAAATCTGCACATCTAGACTTAACATGTGTATCGAATCATGCGCTTAACAACTCGCGGTCGCTACGCAGTGACTGCTCTACTTGATCTAGCTTTGCAGCCAACTGAACAAACGATCACTCTTGCAGAAATTGCAGCTCGTCAAACCATTTCAGTGGCCTATCTTGAGCAGTTATTTGCAAAATTAAAGCGTCACGGCTTAGTTTCCAGCATCCGTGGAGCAAACGGTGGTTATCACCTTGCTCGTAGTGCTGAAGACATCACTGTTTTGGAAATTATTGAAGCTGTAAATGAAACAGTTGATGCAACCCGTTGTGACCACAAAGGCAACTGCCAAAATGGTGCAATGTGCTTGACTCATGATTTATGGCAGGAACTCTCCCACCACATTGCCGATTATCTTGCAAAAATCACCCTTGCTGACCTTGTAGCACGCGATAACGTTCAAACCGTATCTATTCGTCAAAATTCAGCAAACTTTGATTCAGCCCTTTTATCGGTTACAGGTATTTGACATGAAGCGTCCTATTTATCTTGACTATGCAGCAACTACACCTGTAGACCCTCAAGTCGCAGAACGTATGATGGAATGTCTAACGTTTGACGGTACTTTTGGTAATGCAGCTTCTCGTTCTCATGCTTACGGCTGGCAGGCAGAAGAAAAAGTAGAATATGCACGTGAACAAGTTGCTAATCTAGTAAAAGCTGATCCACGCGAAATCGTTTGGACATCTGGTGCAACTGAATCTGACAATCTTGCGCTTAAAGGTATTGCTCAGTTCTATGCATCTAAAGGCAAGCACATTATTACAAGTAAAATTGAACATAAAGCAATTCTTGATACTTGCCGCGAGCTTGAAGAAGAAGGCTTCGAAATTACTTATCTTGAGCCAGAAGCAAAAACAGGTTTAATCACACCTGAAATGGTTCAAGCAGCCCTTCGTCCAGATACAATTCTTGTATCTTTGATGATGGTGAACAATGAAATCGGTACAACTACAGATGTAGCTGCAATCGGTGAATTGACTCGTGCAAACAAAACTTATTTCCATGTAGATGCTGCGCAAGCTGCAGGTAAAGTAGAAATTGATCTTTCAACAATGAAAGTTGATTTGATGAGTTTCTCTGGCCACAAAATCTATGGTCCTAAAGGTATTGGTGCTCTTTATGTACGTCGTCAACCACGTGTACGTATTAAAGCGCAAATGCACGGTGGCGGTCATGAACGTGGTATGCGTTCAGGTACGCTAGCGACTCACCAAATCGTGGGTATGGGCGAAGCGTTCGAACTTGCTGGCAAAAACCTGCATGCTGAACAAACTCGTATTCGTGTACTTCGTGACAAACTTTGGAATGGCTTGCAAGATCTTGAACAAGTCTTCCTCAACGGTCACCCAGAATACAACGTTGCAAACTATCTAAACGTCAGCTTTAACTTTGTTGAAGGTGAATCGTTAATGATGGCACTTAAAGATTGCGCAGTATCTTCTGGTTCTGCATGTACATCAGCAACTTTAGAACCATCTTATGTACTTCGTGCATTGGGTCTTTCAGACGAATTGGCTCACAGCTCGATTCGTTTCAGCTTTGGTAAATACACCACTGAAGCCGATATTGACCACGTACTTGAAATTACCAAAGCAGCAGTTGAAAAACTACGTGATCTTTCACCGCTTTGGGACATGTACAAAGAAGGTATCGACCTTAATTCTGTAGAATGGGCTGAACACTAATTCATCCCGGTGAGATAGCTTTTATTTTAAGGCTATCTCATTGATTAACGTAATTTCACCCCCATATTAATCTTAAGGCTGACCCCGAGGTTTGGAGAAGCATCATGGCTTATAGCGAAAAAGTAATTGATCATTACGAAAACCCTCGTAATGTTGGTGTTTTAGACAAAAATGCAGAAAACGTTGGTACAGGTATGGTCGGTGCACCAGCTTGTGGCGATGTTATGCGTCTACAGATTCAAGTTGATGACAATGGCGTAATTGAAGAAGCTCGCTTCAAAACTTACGGTTGTGGTTCAGCAATTGCATCTAGCTCATTAGTAACAGAGTGGCTAAAAGGCAAAACTCTTGATGAAGCTCAAGCAATTAAGAACATTGATATTGCAACTGAACTTGCACTTCCACCAGTAAAAGTACACTGCTCTGTACTTGCTGAAGATGCAATCAAAGCTGCTGTAGAAGACTACCGTAGCAAGAAAGTAAAAGCTTAATTGTTTACGTGTTTTAAAAAAGATTAACGGAGTTTTCATGATTCATTTAACTGAAAATGCTGCAACTCATATCAGCAATTACATCAAGAATCGCGGTAAGGGTGAAGGCATTCGCGTTGGCGTGAAAACTTCTGGCTGTTCTGGTTTAGCTTATGTACTTGAGTTTGTCGATGATATTGACACGCATGACCAAGTATTCGATCAGTTTGGCGTAAAAGTATTCGTTGACCCAAAAAGCTTAGTTTATCTCGAAGGTATGGAGATGGACTATGTGAAAAATGGATTAAACGAAGGTTTTGAATTTAATAACCCAAATAAAAAAGGCGAATGTGGCTGCGGCGAATCGTTTACGGTTTAAGCCTTTTCCACGCTCCTTTTTCGCATTAAAACAGTGTAAAATTCACTGTTTTAATTGCATTTAAAGCAACACTTTTTGCACCTCTATTGCGGACACCATCTCCCATGAATCATTTTGAGTTGTTTAACTTACCTGTAGCACTCGATATTGATTTAGCAGTTTTAAAATCTGAATTTTTAAAGTTGCAGCAACAATATCATCCAGATAAAGCCGAAGACAAAGATCTAGCCCTGATTAAATCCAGTGAGATTAATCAAGCATTTAAAGCTTTATCCAATGTTGATAGCCGCGCTGCATATCTATTAAGTCTCAAAAAACAAGATTATCACCTTGATCAATCAATTAGTGATTTTGAGTTCCTACAAGATGCCTTAGAAATTCGTGAACAGTTAGATGAGGCAGGCTCTGCTGATGACCTCACTTCACTTAAAACTGAAGTTCAGCAATGGATTGACGGTTTGGTTCGTGAATTCAAGATTGATTATGACGACGAAGACTGGGCTGAAGCACGTGATACCGTACGTAAATTACGCTTCTTCCAAAAAGTAATGGCTGACATCGATAAAGCTGAAGATCGCTTCTTAGACGACGATAGCTTTGATTTAGACGATGATTTTTAATTTATTTTTTATATTTGACGTTCAAAGGATGTAACACACATGGCTCTCTTGCAAATTGCAGAACCTGGTCAATCAAGTGCGCCGCATGAACACCGCATCGCAATTGGTATCGATCTTGGGACTACACACTCTTTAGTAGCCACGGTACTTTCTGGTAAAGCGAAAGTGCTTAACGATGAACATGGTCGTGTGTTACTCCCTTCTATTGCACACTATGGCGAATCCACTACGCAATATGGTGACGACGCAAAGGCATTCTTAACGACTGATCCTAAAAACACCATCGTTTCTGTAAAACGCTTTATGGGTCGCTCTAAGGCAGATATTAAATTCCAACACCCGTACAACTTAGTCGGTGAAGCGAATGAAATGCCTGCTTTTGAAACTGCACAAGGTCGCAAAACACCAGTTGAAATTTCTGCTGAAATTTTAAAACAACTTAAAGACCGTGCAGAAAGCAGCTTAAACAATCCAGTAAATGGTGCTGTCATTACTGTGCCTGCCTATTTTGATGAAGCACAGCGTCAAGCAACGCGTGATGCAGCACAGCTTGCAGGCTTAAATGTACTCCGTCTTTTAAATGAACCGACTGCTGCGGCAGTGGCTTATGGCTTAGACCAAGACACCAATCTTGCACATGATCAAAACTATGTGATCTACGATCTGGGTGGTGGTACTTTTGACGTTTCAATTTTACGTTTCTCTCAAGGTGTTTTTGAAGTTCTAGCAACTGGTGGCCACACAGCGCTTGGTGGTGATGACTTAGACCGTCTGATTGTAAAATGGGCAAAAAAACAACTGAACATTGAAACTTTAGATGATGCTGAATATGCGCATTTCATTGTTTCTGCACGTAAAGCAAAAGAAGCTCTAACCGAGGCTAAATCTGTAGAGCTTAAAGTTCTTGATCAATCATTGACTTTAGACCGCCCTACTTTTGAATCAATCATCAAAGTTGCTTTGGATAAAACCATCAGCGTTTGTAAACGTGTCATGCGTGATGCCAAGCTTGAGCTCAGCGATATTCAAAATGTGGTATTGGTCGGTGGTTCTACCCGTTCATATGCTGTGCAAAAAGCTGTTCAAGATGTCTTCAATCAAGAACCACTCTGCACAATTAACCCTGATGAAGTTGTGGCTATTGGCGCGTCGATTACAGCAAACCAACTTATTGGTAACTCTAAAGATGGTTCATTGCTTTTAGACGTCACTCCGCTTTCTTTAGGTTTAGAAACCATGGGCGGTTTGGTTGAGCGCCTTATTTCGCGTAATACAGCCATTCCAGTGGCGCGTCGCCAAGAATTCACAACCTATCAAGATGGTCAAACAGCAATGTTGATTCATGTTGTACAAGGTGAACGTGATCTGGTTGAACATTGCCGTAGTTTAGGTCGTTTTGTACTTCGTGGTATTCCACCGATGACTGCAGGTCAAGCACGTATCGAAGTGACTTTCCAAGTTGACGCAGATGGTTTATTGACGGTGTCAGCCAAAGAAACCACTTCTGGTGTGCATGCTCAAATTGACATCAAACCTTCTTATGGTTTATCTGATGCCGACACTGAACGCTTACTGGTTGATGGTTATAAGTTTGCTGAAGAAGACAAAAACTTACGTCATCTTCAAGAAACCAAAGTTGAAGCAAAACGTGAACTTGAAGCACTTGATCAAGCACTTAAAGTGGATGCTCAACTCCTCAGCCAAGAGCAACTCAGTTCCCTCACTTCTGCACGCAGTGTTTTAGATGCTGCACTTGAAACGACAGATATCAAAGCTATTGAACATGCTGTAGAACAGCTTAAAATACATAGCGATGCATTTGCTGCAGCTCGTATGAATCAGCACATTGATGCCGCACTGAAAGGCACAAAACTCGATGACTGGTCAAACTCAAATTAATTTATAGGTCAAGATTATGCCACGTATTAAAGTACTGCCTCACGCAACAATCTGCCCAAACGGCGCTGAGTTTGAAGTCGAATCAAATGCTAACCTTTGCGAAAGCATGTTAAAAAACGGCATCAAAATTGAGCATGCATGTGATATGTCTAAAGCATGCACCACTTGCCATGTGGTTGTACGTAAAGGTTTTGATGGTCTAGATGAAATGGATGATGTCGAAGCAGATCTTCTCGATCGTGCTTGGGGGTTAGAACCAGACTCTCGTCTGTCATGCCAAGTAAAAATTGAAGATGAAGATTTGGAAATTGAAATTCCCAAATACACCATCAACCATGCTTCAGAAAATCATTAATTTATAGATAATTTTCTATAATCAAAAAGCCAGTTCATCGTAACTGGCTTTTTATGCATAAAACTATTCAACAATTCAAAAAAAAGAAGACGTTTTGATAAAAGAATGAATTGAGTTATTTTTACAATTTAAGGCAATACGATTAGATCTAATTTATATAATGTATATGTGAAATTAAGAGTGCGATTCAGTTTTTTTGACTTCTTCGATCACTTCATCTTCTAAATTCAGTTTTACGATACCAGCAGAGTTGGTCATTCTTTGCTGAGTTTGTAAGCGTTGAATCATACGTTCTAAAACATGTATTAGTTCAGGATATTCAAAGTTTTGCACTTCATCTAAGTTCAATAATAGATTGAAGCCTTTATATTCGTAATCGAACCAACGTTGATAATCTGTTTTCTGTGAGGTGTATTTTTCCATCACTTGCCAAGTACGTACTGGGCCTTTGATACCTTTTAAGAAGATCGGTGCTTTAGGTGCACATAAATAGTCATTTTTCACTAAATGATGCGTATCGTCTGAAATCAAAATTTCATCGACTTCGGCAGCACTCTGTAATCTTGCAGCCAAGTTGGCATCACGACCCACGATGGTATAAGCCATACGGTGAGCCGCACCATAGTTCCCAACGTGGCAATACCCTGTAGAAATACCCATACGAATGTGTAGCGGCGGATAACCCATTTTAATCCAGCGTTCACGTAGCAACTTCATTTGCTGACGCATGACGATTGCCATCTCTAAACAGGTTTTTGCATCTTGCTCTACACCTTGGCTATGTGGATCACCAAAGAAAATTAGAATTGCATCACCCATAAATTTATCGACAGTCGCTTCATACTGTTTGGCAATCTCAGTCATATGACTCAAATAGTCATTGAGTAGAAATGCTAAATCGTCTGGGATTAATGTTTCAGAAAGTTCTGTAAACCCTTGGATATCTGAAAAGAAAATCGTGAGTTTTTTACGTTTATATTCGATTTTAGCTTCAGACTCACCTTTCATAATCGATTGCCAAAGTTGCATTGGCGCATAACGACTCAGCTGATTGGCGAATTCCATATAACGATTCATCTGATCATAATAATGGTTCTTTTTATTACTTAGAGACTGAACTTGGGTGTGCTGATAAAAAGTTCCTACACTGAAATAGGTAATGAGGCACAGAAAACCAAGTACGGTTAATTCACTGCTGGTTGACTCGAAATATTCTTGGAAACCAAAGACATAAATATTACATAAATAAAATACAGTGACGCCCACAATCCCTGCCAAGGACATCATTAAAAAATTGATTTTGTTATAAATGGTTGTATATAGCAGCGCAAAGACCGCAAGAAAGGTTAAAACGAGGCTTAAATGTACTGCAGACATCAGTACAGCAATAACGATGATATCGATCAGAAAAAGTACATTGCGTTTAACTTGATTGCTATATCGATAAATTAGCCAATGGGAAAACTTAGGAACAACTAAAATCAGAAAAAATAAAAATGCAGGAATGTAGATTTGATAATGCGTATCTGGTTGGGTGTAGTGATAGACAACAATCACCAAAGACAGCATGATATATCCCATCAAACGATGAAAATATTCAAACTGTTTAGGCTCTTTGCTGATTAAATTGTCTAACGGCACTCGATCGCCCCCATACGGACACTCATTCTTCTACTATCCTGATATTGTCCGTAAATCGGGATTAGTCCATACGCCAATCAAAAGGCATATCGCCTTGACCACGTAGTGCAAGCATTAGTGTTTGGCGCATGTGTGCCAAGACATCATTGTTATAAGGAACTGCTGGCGTACCCCAAACTGGTTTCGGCCAAGCCACATCATTTTGATAACGAACAACATGATGAAAATGTAATTGTGGAACCATATTACCCAATGCAGCTACATTCATTTTGTCTGCACGGAATACACGTGACAATTGGCTTGATAACCAGCTTGATTCACGTAAAAACTGCTCTTGGTCTGCCTGACTTAATTCATAAAGCTCTGTAATTCCCGGAACACGTGGAATCAAAATAAGCCACGGGAATTGCATATCATTCATCAAACGACATGTTGACAGAGGAAAGTCGCCTACATAAAACGTATCTTGAGCAAGTTGTGGATGTAAACTAAACATATCTTTATAAATGATGCAAAATTAGAATGATGGCTAATACTATCACATCCTTATGGGTGTGAATATTCTGTACAGAACGTTTCATTACAAATAAACTGCATTTGAATAAAACGTTGCGTGCTTATGACTCTAATAAATTTTTCAAAAAAATCAAGCGTTTCTTCTATATAAAAAACACTCATGAAAATCTACTCATTCTAAACAAGCAATTTATACGCCAAATCTATTGATTTGGCGCCAATTCCTTCAGCAAACTGTCTAATAAGTCATTTATAAATTGAATGCGTTTGTCATATTCTTCGAGCATGACCATCACTTTTAGACGCTGTCCACCTTCCATTCGGAAGAAAGTCGGATGCTTTTGCATCATTTGAATGATCGATATGGCTTGAACTGGTGTATCTGGCGAGAACTCAATACTGCCGCCATGTGAGCTGATATCAATTTTTGTGATACCCAATTGTTCCGCTTTTAAACGCAACTGATGGACAGAGAATAATTGCTTGACTGCTTGCGGCGGCAAGCCGAAACGATCAATTAACTCCATACGAATGTTATCGAGTTTCTCTTGAGTATCCGTATTACTAATGCGTTTATAGAACAATAACCGTTGATGTACATCACCTAAATAATCATCTGGAATTAAGGCTGGCATGTGCATGCTAATTTCAGCCGTTAATGACAATGGAGAGTCAAAGTTAGGCGTTTTACCTTTTTGAATGGCTTTGGTGGCTTTTTTAAGCATTTCCATATACAGGCTATAACCGATGGTTTGCATTGAGCCACTTTGCTGTTCACCCAGCAACTCACCTGCGCCACGAATTTCTAAGTCTTCTGTAGCCAACATGAAGCCCGCACCCAAAGTCGATGCACGAGAAATGGCATCTAGGCGTTTTTCAGCATCACCCTTTAAGCCTTTGAGCGAAGGTACAAGTAAATAGGCGTATGCTTGATGGTGCGATCGACCGACACGACCACGTAATTGGTGCAACTGCGCAAGTCCCAGTTTATCTGCACGCTCAATCAAAATGGTATTGGCGTTTGGCACGTCAATCCCAGTTTCAATAATGGTTGAACACACCAGCACGTTATATTCTTTGTGATAGAACTGCTGCATGATTTGCTCTAGCTCACGCTCACGCATTTGACCATGTGCTACCGCAACTCGGGCTTCAGGAACCAATTCACGTAGAGTTTCTGCCGTACGTTCAATGGTCTCGACTTCATTGTGTAAGAAATACACTTGCCCGCCACGTAATAGTTCACGCAAGATGGCTTCTTTAATCGAATCCCCAGTGTGTTCTTGCACAAAAGTTTTCACAGCAAGACGACGGGCAGGTGGCGTTGCAATAATAGATAGATCACGCATACCACTAAAAGCCATATTCAGCGTACGTGGAATAGGCGTTGCAGTTAGCGTTAGCATATCAACATCGGCACGTAAGGCTTTAATTCTCTCTTTATCACGTACACCAAAACGGTGCTCTTCATCCACGATCATGAGGCCGAGATTTTTAAATTGCACACTTTCCTGCAAGATTTTATGTGTGCCAATCACAATATCCACTTTGCCTTCTGCGAGGTCTTCAATGGTTTTGGTATGTGATTTTGATGAACCAAAGCGTGAAAGGACTTCAATACGTACAGGCCAGTCCGCAAAACGGTCTTTGAAAGACTCGTAGTGCTGCTGCGCCAACAACGTGGTTGGCACAAGTACAGCCACTTGTTTGTTATTTTGTACTGCCACAAATGCAGCACGCATGGCCACTTCTGTTTTACCAAAACCGACATCACCACAAACCAAGCGATCCATCGGCTTCGCTTGTTGCATGTCATACAGTGTCGCTTCAATAGCATTGGCTTGGTCTAAAGTTTCTTCATAGGCGAAGCCACTGGCAAACTGCATATACAGACTTTGATCCAGTTCAAATCCATAACCCGGCTTCGAGTGACGACGGGCTTGAATATGTAAAAGTTCTGCCGCCACATCATGGATCTGCTCTAAAGCCTTGCGTTTGGCTTTAGACCATGCATCTGTGCCCAATTTATGTAATGGTGCTAGATCTGGGTCACCACCACTGTATCGGCTAATTAAATGCAGGTTTGTTACAGGGACATACACCTTAGCTGCATCGGCATAGTCTAACTGCAAAAACTCATGGTCTTGGTCATCGATACTCAAGGTAATTAAACCTGCATATCGCCCCACACCATAATCAATATGAACCACAGGTGCGCCAATACTTAGCTCGGTTAAACTACGAACAAGAAACTCTTCTGATACTTCCTGTTGGCGTTTACGACGACGTTGAACCACACGGTGTTCATAAAGCTGATTTTCAGAAATTACACTGAGTTTGTCAGTTAGCAATAAACCACGATCTAAGGGCGCATTAGTGATCGCAATCGCATGCATAGAATGCATAAAATCATCAAAACTTTCGACCGTCGGGATATCACCCAAACTTGGACGCAATGCATCTTTTAAGGTTTCACGTCTACCTGCGCTTTCAGCCACCAATAACACTGGATAATTTGCCGCATCTATATATTGCTTAACCGCAGAAAATGGCTTTTCACGTTTTGGATCGACAGGTAAACGGGGTGGAATCTCAGCTGCAAGATTGATCACGCCATTGCGTTCATCAAAAGCCTCAGGCGAAGCCACGATACGACGGCAGAGATTTAATTGTTCTAACACTTGATTTGGTTGTAGGAAAATCTGCTCTGGCGGCAAAATCGGTTGGTCGACATTATGACGACGGTCTTCATAACGACGCACAATGTCTGACCAAAACTGAATCAATGTGTCATCTATGGCTCTGTCTGTAATGACAATGCCATTCTCAGGTAAGTACGAAAACAGGGTACTTTGCTCTCTCATGGCTTGTTCAGAGAAGAACAACGGAAAATAAAACTCAATACCCGGTGAAGCTATACCATCTTGTACATCTTGATAAATTGGGTTTTTCTTTGGATTTGCTGTCGGAAAATTTTCCGCATATCGATCACGAAACAGTGAACGTGCTTCTTTTAATGGAAATTCTTTTGCAGGTAAAACCGTAAAATAATCTAAGTTTTGGGTGGTTCGCTGAGTTTCAGGATCAAAGAATTTGAGGGTATCGATTTCATCATCAAATAAGTCAACACGAATCGGTGAACTTTGTCCCGAAGCGTAAATATCCATGATGCTACCGCGTACTGCAAATTCACCATGATCATAAACGGTATCCACCAAGTGATAGCCCGCTTGTACTAATCTTAATTTTTGTTGTTCGATATCAAATTTTTGACCCACTTTAATATCAAAGTGTTCACCTAATACCCAAGATGCCGGTGCAACTCGCTGCGCTAAAGTTGTTGCTGAAACCAACAACACACCTTGCTGTGGCATATTAGACAAAATCGCCAAGCGTTCAGAAACAATGTCTTGATGTGGCGACAGCCGGTCATAAGGTAAAATTTCCCAATCTGGGAAAATAGTTGGCTTAATTCCGTAAAATTCCAGCTCACTTTCTAACTGCCCGAGATGCTGATTATTACGTGCAACAATCACAAACAACTGTTTGGATTGTTTGCTAATTTCTTTAAATAATAATGCAGCAGATGAGCCTTGTAAGTTTCCGACCCACCGCTTTTCGCCAGCTTTAAGCTGTTTAAGATTGAGTTGTGAAATTTCTTGCTGGAACATGATGTAAATAGCTTTTAATGTTTTAATCACTTGGTGATCATATTAACACGATGCTTTTTACATTCCGAGATTTAAGCAACTATATACAGTGTTTTAACCAATGTGGATTTGTGATTGTATTTTCTATTGATGAGTACCCTTAACGCACACATCAAACTCAAACACTGCAGTCCATTCACTTACTTACGATCACGGATGAATTGACGATAATAATCATTCAATAGTTTGACATAGAGTTTAAACTGCAACAGATTTTCTTCAGTATTGCCTAATCTTGCAACAAAACGTTTATTTGCAATTTCCAAGTCTATTTTTTCATTGATAATCATTGCAGTCGCATAGAGCTGTTTTAAATCATCGAAATTTGTCATTTTTCTATTCGACAAATATTCCATACGTTCAGACAAAGTATTTAAAACTACGCCTTCAATGATATAGCCCTGAGTTTCATCATATTGAATGTGGTGTTCTTCTAAGTAAAGTTGCTCAGGCGACTCTTTAGCGCCTTTGAATAAATCGACTAACTTATTAAACATCTGACTATCTACAACATGATAAAAAACCTATTGTACTTCGATTACGTCCTTTTTGGGGCAAGTTAAAGCTGTTCTGACTAGATCTATGCGCTAAATTTTTCATCCAAATCTTCAAGAGTAAATATAGAACTATAATTACGATCTTAAGCAAATATAGCGTTTTATTTTCAACCCAATACTTTCTTTTAGAAATTAAGTTACTTCTAGAAACCTAAAACATCACTGCCATCAGATTAGTTTTCTAGATTTACCACTAATTTCTTCAAATAAAAAACGAAGGATTAACCTTCGTCATTTACTCATCATGGGGTTATTTAAAAGTCTAAAAAGAACTTAACTCACTTGAGCGAGTGGCATACTAAATGGTGTCACTTCAGAAACTAAATTTTCAATCGAGAAAATTTCATCCAATTGACTTTCAGTTAACAGCTCTTGCTCTAAAACCACTTGGCGAATGGTTTTATTTTCGGCAATACATTGCTTACCGATTTCATCACATTTTGCATGACCTAAATATGGATCGAGTAAGGTCACAATTCCTACACTACGCATCACAGCATCAAAACATGCTTGCTCATTTGCCTGAATCCCTTGAATACATTTGCTGTCTAAAGTTTTCACCGCATTCACCAAAAGCTCAATTGATTCATTCATGGACAATGCAATGACCGGCTCCATGACATTTAATTGTAATTGCCCTGCTTCTGCGGCTAAAGTTATGGTTAAATCATTGCCCATTACTCGAAAAGCAATTTGATTGACCACTTCAGGGATCACAGGATTAACCTTTGCTGGCATGATCGACGAACCTGCTTGTAACTCAGGTAAACGAATTTCCGCTAAACCTGTTCGTGGCCCCGAACTTAAAAGACGTAAGTCATTACAAATTTTAGAAAGTTTGACAGCTAAACGTTTTAAGCAACTCGATAATAAAATAAATACGCCACAATCGCTGGTTGCTTCGACATAGTCTTCTGCACCTTGCAATTTTAAACCAGTCAAATGAGCTAGATTTTCAACGGCCTTCGCTGCATAACCCGCAGGAGAATTCACGCCAGTGCCAATTGCCGTCGCACCTAAATTAATTTCCAATAAAAGCTGTCGATTTTGCTCAATCAACTTCAAATCTTCTTTTAATAATGTTGCAAATGCTCGGAACTCTTGCCCCAAAGTCATCGGAACTGCATCTTGTAACTGTGTACGCCCCATTTTGATGACATGTTTAAACTCATCAGCTTTAACATGTAAGCTTCCTATAAGTTGATTTAGCACCACAAATAAAGCATCAAAAGCGCTAAATGTTGCTAGACGCAGCGCTGTTGGATAGACATCATTGGTGGATTGTGACTTATTAACATGATCGTTTGGATGAATCCGTTGATAACTGCCTTTAGCATCTCCGAGCGACTCAAGGGCAATATTGGCAATGACTTCATTGGCATTCATATTGATCGATGTACCTGCTCCACCTTGATAAATATCAATTGGAAATGAATCTGCCCATTGTTCTGGATGATCAATCAATGCATCACACGCCTGCTGAATCGCTTGGCGAATATCATCTTGTATTAAGTTAAATTGGTAATTGGTTTCTGCTGACGCTTTTTTTACCTGAGCAATAGCGCGCACAAAGTTTAAATTTTGTCCGACATGCTGCTTTGATATTTGAAAGTTTTCGATGGCACGCAATGTATGTATGCCGTAATAACATGATTGCGGGACTGATTTATGCCCCAATAAATCATGCTCTATTCTCGTTTTTTCCATTTGAACCGTTGTCACTGCGTATTCCCTTTAATTACGCACCAAGACTGTGCATACCTCATATTCGACCTGTTCAAATCAACTCACTACAGATGATGTGATGCACATTTGCAACCAAATATTTCAAATGCACATTTCTTGTTCACCATGTAACATTGTGTAATTTTTACCTAATTTCATTAGTTCTCTTTTTGTGATGAAAAGTCTTTAGTAGATTTACATTTCAAAATTTAAATTCCCTTCTAGACAACATTTCAGCAGCACAATAAAAAATTCGATTTGTAATAAGAAAAAATATCATTTACGCAAAACATACATAAAATATGCTTAAAGGTTACAGAGTGTAATTTTTAAATCGTGCTTGAATCTGCGACTTACGACAGAAGTACAAATTTTCATCTAGGACAGAGATGATTTGCTTTCATTAAGGATGAACCGCCTATGAGCCATTTAAACCCGACATTAGTCACCTTTATTTTTTATATTCTTGCAATGCTTGCCATTGGTTTGTATGCCTACAAAGCAACGCATAACTTTGACGAATACATTTTAGGTGGACGAAGTTTAGGAAGTGTTGTGACTGCACTTTCAGCAGGTGCATCCGACATGAGTGGTTGGCTACTCATGGGTCTCCCTGGTGCAATTTATCTATCTGGTCTTTCCGAAGCTTGGATTGCAATCGGCTTAATTATCGGTGCTTGGTTGAACTGGCTGATCGTTGCTGGTCGCTTGCGTGTTCATACCGAATATCAAAATAATGCCCTGACCCTGCCCGATTATTTCACAAGCCGTTTTGCAGACCGTAAAAAGATTTTACGTATCATTTCAGCTGTAGTGATTTTAGTGTTCTTTGCGATTTACTGTGCTTCTGGCATGGTGGCTGGCGCACGACTTTTCGAAAGTTTATTCGGTTGGAACTACACAACAGCACTGTGGATTGGTGCAATTGCAACCATCAGCTATGTCTGTATTGGTGGATTCTTAGCGATCAGTTGGACCGATACTTTCCAAGCGGGTCTGATGATCTTTGCACTGCTGATCACACCGATCATCGCCTACCTTGCTTTAGGTGATAACAGTCAAAATCTTGCTGCTGTTTTGGAAACAGCTCGCCCACAAGCTTCTAATTTATTTGAAGGTTTAAGTACAGTTGCGATTTTATCCAGCATGGCATGGGGCTTAGGCTATTTTGGTCAGCCGCATATTTTGGTTCGCTTTATGGCAGCCGATTCTGTTAAATCCATTCCGAATGCACGACGCATTGGTATGACATGGATGATCCTGTGTCTAGGCGGTGCTGTAGCAGTGGGTTATATCGGTATTGCTTACTTCCAAGTCCACCCAGAACTGGCAAGTGTCGTTAATGCCAACCCTGAAACGGTATTTATTGAGTTGACTAAAATTCTATTCAATCCGTGGATTGCTGGGATTATTTTAGCCGCAATTTTAGCTGCGGTGATGAGCACACTTAGCTGTCAGTTATTGGTGTGTTCAACCACCTTGACGGAAGATTTGTACAAAGGATTTATTCGTAAAAATGCATCGCAAAAAGAATTGGTTTGGATTGGACGTGCGATGGTCTTGGCAATTGCCGTATTTGCAATCACCTTTGCAATGAACCCTGCAAGTAAAGTTTTAGGCTTAGTAGCTTATGCATGGGCAGGTTTCGGAGCTGCATTTGGCCCACTGATTATTCTTTCATTGCTGTGGAAACGTATGACGCTTAACGGAGCAATCATTGGCATGATCGTAGGTGCTGTGACTGTCATCGTGTGGAAAAACTACTTAGGCCACCTTGGTTTATACGAAATCATTCCAGGCTTTATTTTCTCTGCAATCAGTATCGTTGTCGTGAGCTTATTGGGCAAAGCACCAGAGGCGGATGTGGTTGAACGCTTTGAAAAAGCCGAAGCGCAATATCAAAAAGAAATGTCTGAAATCTAAATTTTTTGACACTAAAAAGGGGCTAAATGCCCCTTTTTTATACTCAATTATTGATGATTAGCTACTTCGGCCGAGCCGCAGGTTTCAGCTTAATTTGCATACTTTCTTTGATTACTTCCATCACAGGATAACTACGCGTTTCCTTGATACCAGGTAATTGCCAAAGCACCTGCCCTGAAATTTTTCTAAATTCTTCCATATTTGCGCAGCGTATTTTCACCACAAAATCAAAACCACCGCTGATCATGTGACATTCTACGATTTCTGGAATTTGACGCACTGCATCTGAAAAATCTTCCAATACATTGGGCGTGGTTTTATCTAGTAAAATCTCTACAAAAACCACAAATCCATTGTTGAGCATGACCGGATTTAAACGTGCTTCATAGCCTAAAATAAAGCCCTCTTTCGATAATTTTTGCACACGTGCCAACGCCGCAGTGGGTGATAAATTCACCATTTCTGCAAGCTTAATATTGGACAATTTTCCGTCGTCTTGCAGCAGCTCTAAAATTCGAATATCTATACGGTCTAAGCTCAAATATGGGCTAGTCATCTGAATTTTTCTCTAAATATTATTAAAACTATAGTGAGTTATTTGCTAAATATTCTGTGATGATAAATTAAATAAAGGATCAAGCTCAAGATTTATTTGCTCGTCATAGAACTTTGACACGGAAAATTGAAACATGAATGGAAAAGTATTTGAAGTCACGGGAAGCGATGACTACATCACTGAATTTAAAGACAAGAATAGCTTTGAACAATCGATTAATACAGCATGGCGTCGTGCTGAAACTGAGTGCATTGAAAACTTATTAGCACACAGTGAAATCCCTTCCCCGATCAGCGATCAAATTCAACAATTGGCTTTTGACTTAGCCCATTCATTACGTGAACGTAAAAGCGGTACAGGTAAAGCAGGCATTGTGCAAGGCTTGCTACAAGAGTTTTCATTGTCTTCTCAGGAAGGCATCGCGCTCATGTGTTTAGCTGAAGCGCTACTCCGTATTCCAGACAAAGCAACACGTGATTTACTGATCAAAGATAAAATCAACCAAGGTAACTGGAAAGATCATGTTAGCCAAAGTAGCCTCATGTTCGTAAATGCTGCTGCTTGGGGATTAATGCTGACGGGCAAACTGATGGAAACCCCTCAACAAAAAAGTCTGTCTAGCCTACTCACCGGTATTTTAGCACGCAGTGGACGTGGCATTATCCGTAAAGCTGTAGACGTGGCTATGCGTATGATGGGTGAACAGTTTGTTACAGGTGAAACCATCAATGAAGCGCTTAAACATGCAGAAGTATTAGAAGACAAAGGCTTCCGCTATTCATATGACATGTTAGGTGAAGCAGCATTAACTGAACCTGATGCAGAACGTTATTATCAAGACTATACCGATGCGATCCACGCGATTGGTCAAGCCTCTGAAGGTAAAGATGTTTATAACGGTGCAGGTATTTCGATCAAATTATCTGCCCTACACCCACGCTACCAACGCTCGCAGATCGATCGTGTACATAACGAGCTTTATGGCAAAGTGCTTGAACTTGCAGTATTAGCCAAGCATTACAATATTGGTCTAAACATTGATGCCGAAGAAACTGACCGCCTTGAAATTTCATTGGAACTACTTGAGCGCCTGTGTTTTGAGCCTAAATTAGCGGACTGGAAAGGTATTGGATTTGTGATTCAAGCCTACCAAAAACGCTGTTTCTATGTGGTCGACCATATTATTGACCTCGCTAAGCGTAGCCAAAAACGTTTAATGATTCGCTTGGTGAAAGGTGCATACTGGGACAGCGAAATTAAGAAAGCGCAAATTGAGGGTATGAGTGACTATCCTGTATTTACGCGCAAAGTTCATACCGACCTATCTTATATTGCATGTGCTAAAAAACTCTTGGCTGCACCTGAGCAAATTTATCCTCAGTTTGCAACACACAATGCGCAAACTGTTGCTACGATCTACCAATTAGCACAGCCAGAGCTTTACTATCCAGGCCAGTATGAATTTCAGTGCCTTCACGGCATGGGTGAACCCCTCTATGAACAAGTGGTGGGTTCGAAATCTGACAACAAACTGGGTGTGCCATGTCGTATTTATGCACCGGTGGGTAACCATGAAACCTTATTGGCCTATTTAGTTCGACGTTTACTGGAAAATGGTGCGAATACCTCTTTCGTCAACCGTATTGCAGATAAAAATTTAAAAATTGAAGATTTAATTGAAAATCCAAGACAGACGATATTAGCGGCTGCTGAAAAAGAAGGTGTGACTGGCGCTAAGCATCCATCCATCCCTTTTCCGCAAGATTTGTATGGCTCAGAACGTCGCAACTCAAAAGGACTCGATTTAGCCAATGATCGCGACTTATCTCAGCTCAATACCACGGCAGTACAGCATGCACATACCCAGTGGCATGCTAGTGCAATGGGCGCTAATTTAGAAGAAATTCATACTGCAAGTATCAACATTACAAACCCTGCAAACCGTAGTGATGTGGTCGGTAGTGTCAGCGAAGCCAGTTTAGAACAAGCGGAAATCGCTCTCAATAATGCGGTAAATGCCCAAGGTTCATGGAAAACTTTAGACAAAGATCAGCGTGCAGCATGCTTAAACCGTGCGGCGGATTTGATGGAAGCACAATTGCAATCTCTGATGGTGTTATTGTCACGTGAAAGTGGTAAAACTTATGCCAATGCTATTGCTGAAGTCCGTGAAGCTGTAGATTTCCTACGTTATTATGCAGCTCAAATAATTGATCTAGCAGAGAATACGCAAATTGAACCCCTAGGTACTGTGCTGTGCATTAGCCCATGGAACTTCCCGCTTGCTATTTTCACAGGTCAAATTGCTGCAGCCTTGGTTGCAGGTAATACCGTGATTGCCAAGCCTGCTGAACAAACGCCTCTGATTGCTGCTCAAGCTGTACATATTTTATGGGAAGCAGGTGTTCCCTTCGATGTATTGCAACTTCTCCCTGGCCGTGGCGAAACCATTGGGGCCAAACTCAGCGCGGACTCACGTGTCCAAGGCATCATGTTTACAGGCTCAACGGAAGTCGCACGTATCTTGCAAAAAACCGTTGCACAGCGCTTAAACCAATTTGGCGAAAGTGTGGTTTTGATTGCTGAAACTGGTGGTCAAAATGCCATGATTGTTGACTCATCAGCATTGACAGAACAAGTGGTATTGGATGTCGTTAACTCTGCCTATGACAGTGCAGGTCAACGCTGTTCTGCCCTGCGTATTCTCTGTATACAAGAAGATAATGTGGACGTAGTCCGTACCATGTTACAAGGTGCGATGAAGCAACTTCGTGTCGGAAATCCTGCACTTTTAGCAACTGACATTGGCCCAGTGATCGACCTTGAAGCACAACAAAATATTGAAAAACATATTGAGAAGATGCGTAGCAAAGGCTATCCCGTACATCAAATCATGTTTAATGCTGATAGCAATGCGTTAAGTACGGGAACTTTTGTTGCACCAACTTTAATTGAACTTCCACATTTAAATGATTTAGAACGCGAAGTTTTTGGGCCAGTATTGCATTTAATCACCTACAAATATGGTGAGATTGAAAACCTATTAACGCAAATCAATGCCAAAGGTTATGGTTTAACCATGGGCTTGCATACACGTATTGATGACACGATTCAAAAAGTTATCGGTCATGCAGAAGTTGGCAACCTATACATTAACCGTAATATTGTAGGCGCTGTGGTTGGTGTACAACCTTTTGGCGGCGAGGGCTTATCAGGTACTGGTCCAAAAGCGGGCGGTCCTTTATATCTTTACCGTTTAATGCATCAAGTTTCTGAGAAAAAACTGGCTACACCTTATGCGGCTCAGGCAGAAACGCAAGCTGCACACTTCCCTGCATATGAGGCTTTTAACACTTGGGCGAAGCAGCATTTTTCAGGCATTGCTATTCAAGCACCGCAGGCCATAGCCGCTGGACAAAGTTTTGAGCTACAAGGCCCAACTGGTGAAAACAACCAATATGCCATTTTGGCACGTAAAGGTGTGCTTTCATTGGCTAACAATGATGCAGATCAACTACATCAAATTGCTGCGATTTTATCGGTAGGTAGTCAGCCCGTCGTACTTGCAGACAATACTTTTGTGTTGAAACACTTAAATAGCATGCCAAAAATCCTCGTAGACCAATTTAAAGTGATCACGGATATTTATCATGGCAATTTTGATGCGGTTTTA
This sequence comes from Acinetobacter sp. YH12097, assembly GCF_013419225.1. NCBI lineage: Bacteria > Pseudomonadati > Pseudomonadota > Gammaproteobacteria > Moraxellales > Moraxellaceae > Acinetobacter > Acinetobacter sp. YH12097. The sequence goes on from NZ_VPAN01000019.1 coordinate 42,953, forward strand.
CATCATGGTGAAAAAGCTGAGTTATTAAAAATTCAACAAGTCATCGCGTCTCGTGAAGGTGCAATTATTGGCATTACACATTTAGCTTCAGGCCAATATGACATCCCTGTAGAGCGTTTCGTGATTGAGCGGGCAATCAGTGTCAATACAGCGGCAGCCGGTGGTAATGCTAGCTTAATGACAATGAATTAAACACTGAATTGAACTCCAACTAATCAGTTCCTCACTTAGCTCAATCTTTATGAATGTTCCATAAAGATTGAGCGTTTTTTTAACTTCCCCTCGATAAAAGTTCTGTTTAGCGTATTCAGATTCATCTTCTCTACAGATAAATACAGCCAAAAGTGGAATTAATTTAGTCTTATAAGGTGAATTTTGCTAACATGACTTTTTTTAATATGTTTGCGATTTTTTACTGCATATGACTTCAACTTATCAGCAACAACTTGATGCCAAAGTTGCCCGCATTACGGCTCAATTTTCAGAATACAACCCTCCCTCTTTAGAAGTTTTTCCTTCTGCTGAACAAAACTTTCGTATGCGAGCGGAATTCCGAATTTGGCATACTGAAAATGATATGTTCTATGCAATGTTTGAACGCAATTCAGACAATGAAAAACAAGTTGTAGAAATTAAAGATTTCCCGATTGCAGATAAAAGCATTAATGATTTAATGCCCTTATTATTAAATGAACTCAAGGCGCAAGAGATCTTATCTAGCCGTTTATTTGAGGTTCATTTCTTAGCAACGCTGAAAGGTGAAATGCTGGTTTCATTGGTTTACCGTTGCCCACTCAATGCTGAATGGGAAGTTGCTGCCAAAGCCCTATCTGAAAAACTCAATATCAAGATTTATGGTCGTAGCCGTGGTCAGCGCGTGATTTTAACTGATGACTATGTGGTTGAAGAACTCCAAGTGTTTGACCGTAAATATCAGTACAAACAAATTGAAAGTAGTTTCACTCAGCCAAATGCCGGCGTATGTCAAAAAATGCTGGAATGGGCGTGTCAGGCTGCCGATCACTCAGACCAAGACTTACTTGAGCTTTACTGTGGTAATGGCAATTTCACGCTGCCTCTTTCCACACGCTTTAATCGCGTTTTGGCAACTGAATTAGCCAAGTCTTCAGTCTATGCTGCACAGTGGAATATTGAGCAAAATGGCATTGATAATATCCAAGTGGCTCGTCTATCTGCTGAAGAGTTCACGCAAGCCTACAATGCTGAACGTACATTCCGCCGCCTTGAGGAAGCTGAAATTGAAATTTCAAGCTATAATTTCGATACGGTATTTGTCGATCCACCGCGTGCAGGTATCGATGATGAAACACTAAAACTGTTACAACGTTTTGAACGTATTATCTATATTTCTTGCAACCCAGATACTTTGCATGACAATCTCAAACTGCTTTCACAAACGCATAAAATCAGCAAATTTGCCTTGTTTGATCAGTTCCCTTATACACACCATGTAGAGTCTGGCGTGTTTCTTGAGAAGATTTAAACAAATTATTTCAAGTCATGTTGTTGTCATAAAAGGAGCTTTCTAAAAGCTCCTTTTTTATATACTAAAAAAGCTTTATATTCTCGCCACATGCGGTGTAATGGATACCTTTCTATATCAATTAAGCAAAGATTCTAAAAGTCCAATCGAAAAAATGATGATTCAAGTGGCTAAAATATCACTTTAGTAGTCTTGCTTTATTTATTGGATTGGTTATATTTCGTCCTATGTTAGGTCGCAAATGAAGGCTCTATGAGTTTTTGGCATAAGTTGTTCGCTAATGAACAGCAAAACGGGCATAAGAATCAAATTGCCTGTGTTGAAAATGATTGCTCTTGTAAAACCAATGAACAGCTTATTGCTGCTCTTACAAAGGCAACGGATGAAGATGTTATCCTCGGTATTAAAAAAGTACTCGCTTCGCGCGGTTATAGCCGTAAGGAATTAAATGAAATCCAGCATCTACCTCTACAGTAGAGTCTGAACATTCAATGTTCAAACAAGGCATTCTGTTTTACAGTGTGCCTTTTTCATTCTTAGTCTAATCAAAAGGATGCCACTTATTTACAGATTAGGTTTTGTGAGTCGGCCACATCGCTATTTACAACTTTTATGCTATGTTCCATGGCAAATCAGCAATATCTAATTTTAAACACACGACAATAAAACCCAATATTGCATCAAATAAGAGGCAGATGACCTCTAAACAGCATTGATATAAAAATTAAAGGAATGAACATGAATAAATTAACAAGTTGCCTTATTGCCTGCTGCATACTTAGTCTAAGTGCTTGTAGCCAAATCCCCAAAGAATGCGAAGAATCTTGGGACAAACTCGAAGCCTTGTCGAAACAAATGGGCTTAAACGAAGAACAAATCAAAGAACAGAAAAAACAGTTTGAAGAAAGTATTAAAAAACAATCTAAAGAACAAGCCATTCAAATGTGCCAAACCCAAAGTACCTTTTTAGGTTTAGTCGGCAAATAAACAGTTGTTTCTATCAATCTAAACACTGTACAGATGAAGCCCGATTATTCGGGCTTTTATTGTTTGCATTGAGATCCTGTTGTATACGCTACAATTGGCCCTAAAGGTTTTAAACTCGAATCATGTCTATTCAACGCTTGAATATCTGCACTAGACACAGATCCATCTAAATACAAGGCATTGTTAATCGATAATTGCTGCTTAAAATATTGTGCAAATGCATAAAACGACACGCCTTCACGACTGATCACAAAATACAACTTGCCGTTTTTGATCCCCACACCATTGCGGATTTTCAATGAATCTGACTGTGGGATAAAGTTTGGATTGATTTTTCCATCTACCACCAGCATTGGACCTGACTGCGTTGCATAACGTGCCTTAAAATCTGTGGAAGCATATTTTTGTGTGGTTGATATCACCGCTTGCTTGCCATTCCATGCTAGAACACCATTCGGCTGAATTAAGAAATTGCCAAAGCCTCGTGTTGCACGATTCAAGGCTTTTTTCTGCAGCCCATTTTCAACGTAAAGACCAACAGGCGCTAAATCTGCATGATACATCCCTGCATTCATTGCGAAGTTCATCGTATTACATTTACGCGCTAATGCCTGCTTTAAACGCTGTAAGTCTCGATATGGCTGCTGCTCTGCATTATATAAATAGAGCTTCAGTTGACTCAGATCCGAAATTTCAACCACATCCACGGCAATGGGCTGACTGACACGTTTCGCTTGAATATTGGCATAGGAAATAGTCGGTGAGAAAATCAGACCGAGCAGCATCATAAAGCGCATTTTTTTAAACATTGAGGTTGATTGAACACCAAGCATGACCCTATCCATAGCGTGCGTTAAAAATCGAACAAATTTTAGCTAAATCATCGCTAAAATAGTCGATTAATTCACAGATTAAAAGTAGACTAATCTTTAAAAATAATTCGGATTTAAAGTAGGACTGGTAAATTCATGCACGTGCAGAAAGATGGTTTTCCTCTTGGAACACATCTTATTGTTAAACACTTCGGTTATAGCCATCATGGCATATATGCCGGCCGCGGTAGAGTCATTCACTACTCTGGTTTTGCACACCTTTTCAAAAAACATCCAATTGAAATGACTTCGATCGAAAAATTCAGCCACGGCAAAAAAATTATCGTTCAGTCATATAGCAATCCAAAATTTAAAGGTCGTAAAGTGGTGCGTCGTATGCGCTCTCGCATGCATGAAAACAACTATCATCTGATTATTAATAACTGTGAACACTTATGCACATGGGCTATTACCGGCGTTGAAAGTAGTCCTCAAGTGTTCCGTATGATGAACCGACTCACCACGATTGGCTATGTCAGTTCTCTGATGAGTTTTATGAGCAGTATGATGCTGACCGTGACCACTACTTGCTTTGCACTGGTGTTCTATATCAAAAAGAAACTGCGCGAAAAAGCCAAAATGCAGATGCCGGTTTATACCTATTTAAAGCGTGAAGAACATAAAAATCGTTAATTCACTGCAGCAGCATTGAACCGTGGCTTTATCAAATTTCAATACATCAGCACATTGCTTAGAAATACTGCGCTAATACACAAGCTTTTCCTTACGGCGTATCAGATGTCATGCTTAATTTTGGTCACTCTTCACATTGCTAAAAGTTCGCATTGCTAAAAGGTGGAAATTTATCTTCAACCAAATTGCTTTGCAGGCCATGTTCTAAATAAATTTTGGCTGCATCCAAAACCGTTGTAAAACCACCTGTACTATCGATAATAAAATCAATTAATGCCTGACCTTGCAGAGGAATCTTTGAATTTTTGATACGAACGTAGGTTTCCATCGGGCTAATCTGCTCAAAAATAAAATCGACTTGAGTTTTTGGTTCTCCCCACTGTATTTGAATTAATTTGTTTTCCTTAATACTCAGCACGTCTACATCGGCGACTGCATTATATTTCTGCCAAGTCCATTGCACGGTTTTACCTTCTTCTAGATAGCCACTCGATGCACTAAACCAAAAATGCTGTGTTATTAAAGGATCAACAAAAGCATTAAATACGATATTGATGGACTTACGAATTAACATCTGGGTTTCAATCACGACACTCATCAGCATTCCTACAGTATTTTAATTTTATTCAGTGATAGCACAGAGAACTGATCATTGCCTACCACTGAATTGTTATTGCCCTATTCTGCTGTATGTTCTGTAATAAATGCTGATGTCACTAGCGTGGGATTCTTCTCTGTAAATTGCCCATTCCAATAGGGATAGTATGGATAAGGTGGATACACTGCACTGACTGCGTCTAATCGGGCTAACTGCTCTACGCTTAACGACCAATCTTTCGCCGCAAGGTTATCCAACAGTTGCTGTTCATTACGTGCGCCTATCAAAATGCTAGAAACTGTCGGTCTGGTTTTCAGCCAATTCAATGCAATCTGCGGGATAGAGTGCCCTGTTTCCATGGCTATTTCTTGCATTACATCTAACACCGCATATAACTTCTCGTGTTGAACTGGCGGTGCGAATTGTGCTGTTTCATGCAGCCGGCTTTGCTTTGGAATCGCGTGCTCACGATCAAATTTCCCTGTTAATCTCCCCCAGCCCAGCGGACTCCAAACCACTGCACCAATCTGTTGATCATGCTGCGCAGGCATCAACTCCCATTCATAGTCACGTCCAATCAAAGAATAATAGACTTGATGCACACTTAGCTTTTCATAGCCCTGCTGTTGGGCAATCGATTGTGCTTTCATAAGCTGCCAGCCTGAAAAATTCGATGCACCGATATAGCGAATTTTTCCACTACGTACCAAGTCATCTAAACTGCGCATCAGCTGCTCAAGTGGCGTCGTGCTATCAAACTGATGCAGCTGCAGCACATCAATATAATCTGTGCCTAACCGTTTTAAACTCGCCTCCACGGCTTGTATTAAATAGCTTCTAGAATATCCACCTTGATTGATTCCATCATTCAATCGGATACCCACTTTGCTGGAAATAATCACCTCTTGGCGTTTTGAATGAAGTAATGCACCTAGCATCTGCTCAGAGGCACCATTTGAATAAGCATCTGCGGTATCGAAATAATTCACGCCTTGATCAATACAGAGATCAATCATGCGCTGAGCATCATTTAAGCTCGCTTGCCCCCATGCAGAGAAAATAGGGCCTTGCCCGCCAAATGTACCTGCACCAAAGCCGAACTCTGAAACTTGTAAGCCAGATTGCCCTAGGTTGTGATAGTTCATGGTGAATTCCTGTGTTTGATTTATACACAGAATAGGTACAGATGTTTATCAGAAAAACCCTGAATATCAAGAAAGACTTTCTTGATTATATTGATAATGCTAACTGAAGATTTCGACTTATTTACACGAATGGCGATACTGGGTTCAATCAGTCAAGCCGCTAAAGAAGCCAATCTCTCTGTTTCTGTCGCTAGTAGCCGTCTACACAGACTTGAACAAAGTTTAGGGCTGCGCTTATTTCATCGCACTATACGGCAGCTACATTTAACACAGGAAGGTGCTGTTTTATTGCAGCAAGGTTTTCCCTTATTCGAACAATTTAATTCTCTCCTGAGCCAATTTCAGCCTGAACCACAACAACTCAGCGGCGTATTAAAAATCACCTGTTCAGAAGTTTTTGGAAATCGTATTTTAGGGCCAGTATTTGCAGCCTTTGCCAAGTTGCATCCAACATTGACTTTGGATATTGAACAGACCGATCAAAATTTAGATTTGGTCTCCGCAGGTATCGACGTTGCGATACGTATTGGATAGTTAGAAGACTCATCACTGATTGCTAAACCGCTCAGCTTAAACCGTCGTATTTTGTGTGCCTCGCCTAGCTATATCGAACAACATGGCGAACCTCACTCCCTAGAAGAGCTCTCTATACACCAATGCATTTTACAGAAATACCCTAAGGGTGTTTCGCAGCTTTGGACATTCGTCCAAGATCAACACAACATAAATATACCTGTTTCAGGACAAGTTCATATCAACTCAGGTGAAGGCGTACGCCAAGCAGCACTTGCAGGTTTAGGCATCTCAAACCACTCCATCTGGCATGTGGAGGACGATCTACTCTCTGGCCGACTTATCCAAGTTCTACCCAAGATCCCTGTTCAAAGTACTGCAATCTATGTGGTAATTCCGCATCGACATTTTGTTCCGCCTAAAGTACAGGCTTTTATGCGAGACTTGGACGATTATTTTCAGCATCAATATGCTTGGTACGTATCGCCGAATTTATCTGAAAATTAGGCCAAAAATTTATCTTAAATTACTGTTAAAAGTCTTAATCAGCGGCGGAAGTTCAACTTCTAAGCTGCTATACATTTCACGCTCAATGTTTCGTACAATCGAGTCCAGCGGTAAATCATTTTCCTGCAAGCCAAAAGGCTCTTCCAGTTCTGCACTTAACGCATCCAAACCTAAAAATAAATATGCAATCAAAGCCACAATGACAGGTGTCCATATCCCTAAACTGGCCTCTAGGCTAAATGGCAAAATCAGACAAAATGAATACACTGCGCGATGTAAAAGCACCGAATAGGAAAATGGTAATGGCGTGGTCATGATACGGTCACAGCCTGCATGGATATCACCCATCGCTACAGTATGACGTGTGAGCGTGCTGTAAATAATGTCTGTAATCTGACCTTGTTTATAGGTTTTGACTAAATCTTTTTGAATAATTTCAAGTAAATACTGTGGTGCATTGATATTGTCTCGACATTGCTGCCATTGCTGATCCGTCAAAGCTACGCCGTCTTTAAAATGTGCAATATCTTGTGATTCATGGCGTAAGCGATCACGTAACAAATTGCAAAACAGCATGATGCGGTACATCAACACGGTTCTTTGCTCATCTTCAAGGACATGGCTATCACGAATCATGTGGCGTGTATTAGCAATCAATGAGCCCCAAAGCTTGCGCCCTTCCCACCAACGGTCATAACAGGCAGTATTTCGAAAGCTCAAAAAAATCGACAGAATCACCCCAAAGATGGTAAATCCGATGGCTGGAACTTCAGGCGTATTCAGGTAGTGTGCAGCGCTTAGATACACCAAAATCGCCGACAAACTCACGACGACAGCCAACGCAGGCATGACTTTTGGGAGTATCGTGCCATGCCATGCAAATAAAAGTTTAAAGCTATTATTTTTATTTCGAATGATCACTTATTTCCCCTCTGTACTGCCTTAATGAACCATCTCAAGCATGAAAAAAGCCCAACCGAAGTTGAGCTTAATCTTAACCTACTTGATCTTAACCTATTGGGGATTCAAAGATGAATCCCTTTAAAAACTAAGATTTTATTTACCCGGTTTAAAACTGTCTTTCAAATCTAAGATGCGGTTAAACACTGGTTTTTCAGCTGTATGATCAAACTGATCTGCAACAAAGTAACCTTCACGTTCAAATTGGAAACGATCTTCAGGTTTTGCTTCTGCCAATGCAGGCTCAATGACCGCTTGAACCACTTTAAGTGATTCTGGATTTAAGTTTGCAAGGAAGTCATCACCCACTTCAGGGTCTGATTCAGTGAATAAACGGTCGTAGATACGAATTTCCGCAGCAATACCCTTGCTTGCAGAAACCCAATGTACAACACCTTTCACTTTACGGCCTTCAGGGTTTTTACCTAAAGTTTCAGGGTCGATTGAACATTTCAATTCAACCACTTCACCGTTCTCGTCTTTAATCACTTCATCACACTTAATCACATACGCATGACGTAAACGCACTTCACCGCCCGGAATCAAACGTTTAAAGCCTTTAGGCGCAACTTCTTCAAAGTCTTTACGATCAATGTAAATGTCTTGAGTCAACGGAATGATACGGTCACCCATGTCTACATTTGGATGACGTGCATGCACCAAATCCATTGCTTCAGGCAAGTTAGTTAAAGTCACTTTGAGTGGATTCAACACAGCCATACCACGAGCAGCAGTATTTTCTAGAGACTGGCGGATGCAGTATTCAAGCATTGCAACATCTACGATACTGCCATCAACTTTCGTTACACCTACACGTTTACAGAAGTCACGTAGACCTTCTGGAGTAAAGCCGCGACGGCGCATACCAACAACTGTAGGCATACGTGGATCATCCCAACCATTCACAAATCCACCTTCAACCAATTTACGTAATTTACGTTTAGAGGTAATGGTGTAATCTACATTTAGGCGGCTTGATTCGTACTGACGCGGTACAGATGGTGATTTAACTTTCTCGACAACCCAGTCATAGAATGGACGGTGATCAACAAACTCTAGTGTACACAGTGAATGCGTAACCCCTTCAATGGCATCTGATAATGGATGCGCATAGTCGTACATTGGGTACATTTTCCATTTATCACCAGTTTGGTGATGTTCAGAATGCAAAATACGATACAAAATAGGATCACGCATATGGATGTTAGGTGAAGTCATATCAATTTTGGCACGTAGTACTGCCTGACCTTCTCCCAACTCACCATTACGCATTTGTTCAAAACGCGCTAAGTTTTCTTCTACGCTAGCATCACGTTGCGGCGAGTTTTTACCCGGCTCAACAAAATTACCGCGGTTCAGTTTGATTTCTTCAGGGCTTTGCAAATCCACATAAGCATCACCTTGTTCAATCAATTGAACTGCCCAAGCGTAAAGCTGATCAAAATAGCTCGATGCATAACGTGGCTCGCCATTCCACTCAAAACCTAGCCATTTGACGTCATTGGCAATACCGTCTACATACTCTTGCTCTTCGGCATCCGGGTTTGTATCGTCAAAACGGAGGTTACATAGACCTGCGAATTCTTGAGCAATACCAAAGTTTAGGCAAATAGCTTTTACATGACCAATATGTAGGTAGCCATTTGGCTCTGGTGGAAAACGTGTTACAACTTGTTCGGTACGACCTGCAGATAAATCATCTGTAATGACTTGACGTACAAAATCTAAGCCTGGCTGTTGTTCCTGCTGCGCAGCTTCGACAGGGGCATTGTTCTTGGTTGTCGGATTATTAGGCAGGGATGAAACAACATCGTTTGGCTTCATGGTAATAAAATCACTTCTATAAAGATAAAATTAGGATAATTAAAACGCTTTTCTTCATTTTTAACAAAGAAAGTAACGTTTTTACTTGCCTTGTAGTTTACAGTTTGCTTATGCTTCTCACAACCAAAAAACCCATGGCTTTCATGTCCATGTACAGGAGATTACACAATGAGTTTTCCTCAAGTCGAATTAAACACCAATAAAGGTCGTATTGTTCTTGAGCTTAACACTGAAAAAGCACCTAAAACTGCTGAAAACTTCTTACAGTATGTTCGCGATGGTTTCTATGACGGCGTGATTTTCCACCGTGTTATTGATGGTTTCATGATCCAAGGCGGCGGCATGGATGAAAACTTCAAAGAAAAAACAACTCGTGATTCTATTGAAAACGAAGCTGACAACGGTTTAAGCAATGATGTTGGTACGATCGCTATGGCACGTACTCAAGCACCTCACTCTGCTTCAGCTCAATTCTTCATTAACGTGAAAAACAACTCTTTCCTTAACCACACTGGTAAAACAGCGCAAGGTTGGGGCTATGCAGTATTCGGTAAAGTAACTGAAGGTCTTGACGTTGTTGACGCAATCAAAGGCGTTCGTACTGGTAACCGTGGCTACCACGCAGACGTTCCTTTAGAGAACGTTGTAATCGAATCAGCTAAAATCATTTCTGAATAAGAATCCCTCCTAACCTCCCTTTATAAAAGGGAGGAAAAGTCCCTCTTTTTTAAAGAGGGATTTAGGGAGATTCAAAGGAAAAGATTCGTGACCTATCTGTTTATCGCTGATTTACATTTGTCACCTGAACACCCTCGACTCGTTCGGGGGTTTTTAGCTTTGTTAGAACAATACAAAACTCAAAATACCCAGCTGTATATTTTAGGTGATTGGTTTAATGCTTGGATTGGTGATGACTTCACTGCCCCATGGTTAGACGAAATCATTGCAGCGTTAAAAAATTTCACTGATTTGGGAAATCAAATTTATTTCCAAGTGGGTAATCGTGACTTTGCATTGGGTCAAAAGTTTTTAGATAAATTTCACGGTCAATTATTACAAGACGTGGATTATCTCCACATTGGCAACTATAAAATTCGCCTCGAACATGGCGATTTACTTTGCACCGATGATGTGTCTTACCAAAAGTTTCGTAAAGTGATTCGTAATCCTTTCCTTTTAGGTTTCTTAAAAAGCTTACCGCTTAGCATTCGACAAAAAATCGCCAATGGTTTCCGCAAAAAAAGTACTGAAACCAAGCAAGTTAAATCCTATGACATTATGGATGTAAATGCCGAAGCTGTAGAAAAGGCTTTAGAGCAAGCCGATCTACTGATTCATGGACATACCCACCGCCCCCAAATACATGATGTGCACGGCAAATCACGTATCGTTTTAGGGGACTGGCGTGCAGAACAAGCTCAAATATTAGAGTTTAATGAAAACCCATCTGTAAGTGATTTAAAATTAAAAATCTGGTCTTACTAGTCTATAGCTTTCTAATCGTTAGCCTATAGAAAAATTTACCATCATATCTGATTTAATGTACGTATCCAGACCATGCCAACGTAGACTTTTAATTAAGCAAAAAAAAACAGCAGATGATCTGCTGTTTTTTGCTTTTAGGCTAAGCGATATAGCTGGTTTGGGCCAGTATAGAAGCTTTTGCCATCTAGATTCAGGTTAAAGGTCTCGCCTGTTTCTAATTCAATCATTTGCCCAACATCAACCCAAATTAAACCAGCATTGGTATTTTGTTGACGTTTCAAAGGCACCAGTTTTACATTAATTTCGTCGCCATTTACGGCTTTGGCAGTTTGCCAAGTATTTAAAATATTCAAAAGATTTACTCAACATGTGAGCTTTTTGTGACAGAACAAAGAGATTAATCAATCGGGTTTGGAATAATAATTCTGTAGTTACAAAGATATGAATCAAGTCAGAAGCTTGAATACAGATAAATCACAATCAGCTAAATAAAAAAAGATAAGCAGGAACATTACCCACTTTGAGTTAGGCACAAGTATACAATATCGCGCTTTGATTAGCAAAAGTAGGACTTATATACGTTATAAATACCTGCTTTTTCAATAGTATTCAAAAATCTGTGTCATTTCAATAAACTGAATCAAACAAGAAATGACACATCATGGCAAGCAACTTTGATTTCAAAGCTGTTTTTAAAAACAATTACAGTCAAGCCCTCCTCACTGGTGAAAACGGTATCTTAACCCCACCCCTCAAACAACTGACAGAAGCAGCTTTAAATGCTGAAATTGAATTTAGAAGCCCCCACTAGCCAATTGTAGGAATAGCTATTCTCGTAAGACTGTAAAATCATCTTACGGTTCATTTGAACTGGAAATACCTCGGGATCGTGCTGACGATTTTGAGCCTCAACTCGTCAAGAAAAATCAAACCTAACTCCATAAATAGATCGACAACAAAGTCATTTCGCTATATGCACTCCGTACGGGCTACCGCAATATTCAGAAACAAATTACCGATATGTATGCACTGGTTCTTTCCAAGGGTGGCATTACCAATATTACAGACAAGTTAATCCCTGAATTACATGCTTGGTAACGGCGTCTTCTCGATATTGCCGTATATCCATTTGTGTGGCTCAATACCATTCATTACAAGTATTATTCACCAATTAAAATGTCGTGTTTTTAACAAAAAAGATCAAGAATAGATTTCTTTCATAAGTCATTTTTCACTCAGCTCCAAGTTATAAATTCCAGCAATTAGATTGAATCTTAATGCTAGTCTTTTGCCTCGATTGCGATATCGCTCAGCAAGAATTTTGAAGGTTTTCAAACTGCCAAATACATGCTCAATTCCAATTCTTCTTTTATTGATTTCCTGATTATAGATTTTTAGTTCGGAATCCAGTTTACAGCGCTTCTTTGCTTTTAATGGCAACAAGCTATTTGGATACACTATATAAATTCCCTGATAACCCTTATCCGCAAGGATAAATGCACCTGCAGGAATCTGATTCAAGTTACGTTTGAAGAGTTCGAAATCATGTACGGCACCACGACTCGTACATAAACTCAGGATTTTTTG
>NZ_VPAN01000020.1:0-53358 GCF_013419225.1 Acinetobacter sp. YH12097
TGTTCAAATGGCGATTCAGCGTTTAATTGGTTTTGGGAAAAAAGAAGAGTTTAAGGAAATTTTGGCAATTTTAAGAAAGCAGAATCCTGATAGGATAAGGGTTCTGTGAAATTTGTCGTGTACAGAGAAAAAATTCAGACTTAAGGCCATCCCCAAGCTATTTAAAACGGCAGTCGATTGAATATATGACCCTAACCGTAACACTGATGTTTGTTTAAGGCGCCGCAGACCATTTGTCGATCACCTTGGTACTCAAAGTTATTACCAAAAAGTGTGCAAATAAAAAATTGCCAGTAGTCTATCAGGCGATCCCAAATGGCTATCATCGTGGTGCATTAGGCCATAGTCCAAAATATACGGCTGAATTTTTAAAGAGCTTACAACTGGCCAGCATTGCAAAGGCGTATAAATGAGACAAGTAAGCTGGCAATAAAAGCTTAACTTCTAAAGCACTTTTATTGACGGATGAAACAAGTGATGAATGATTTTCTTCTACCGTAAAAATGAATTTCCTAAATATCTAAAATAACTGGTTTAAGAGCCGATTTTTTGTAAATAACATGACTTTATTTTATTCACCGATGCATTTGAAACATCATTAGACTTGTCCGCGAAGTCTAATCGCGCAACATATGAATTATATCTCGCTTTAATTCATCCCACTCCCCAAAATCAGGCTCAATCAATAAAGTTTGCGACACAAAGCCATAACACACCCGCTGCATATTTAAAGCCATCTGTTTGAGCTGTTCATCATCCTGTATAAATGGCTCAAGCATACTGCGCCACATTTGCACCATCATGGCATAACTCTTACGGTAACTTTCAATATCTGAAATCTGCCGTTCTAACAAAAACACCTGTGACCATAAAAACTGCTGTGCTTGAATTTGCTCAATTTGAAAATGAATAATTCGCTCTAAATAAGTCTGAAACTTCAAATCTGTGGATAACTTGATCAAGCTATGTGCATAACTTTTTAAGCTTTCCGCATTGTGTTTCACATGTAAATGAATGGTTAGCGCAATCAAATCTTCCTTTTTAGAAAAATATTCATAGAACGTTCCCAAGCCCACGCCTGCAAGGTCGGCAATTTCCCGAATGGTAATTTGGCTGGCAGGACGCTCATGCAAAAGCCGAACAAAACTGTCCTGTAAGGCTTCTTGCGTCAGTTTGGCACGTGATTGACGTGGCTTACGCCGTATTTGAATGGCTGAATGCTTCATATTTTTAAGCGCGGAAAACCGAACGTCTATGCTTTAAATTTTCTCTATACTGAAATGAAAAGCCAACAAGAACAAGCGGAAAATATAGACGATGAATACATTAGAACAGACATGGATGACGCATCAAATCAGCAACCAATTTGATGAACTGGAAAACTACAATCTATTTTCAAGCGATACGGTTTTACATGAAATCTTAAAGCGCTATGGCAGCCACGATCAGCCGATCTTATGCGAAATGGGCAAAGTCGCAGGTTCGAGTGAATACTTTCAGCATGGGGCTTTAGCCAACAAACATACCCCAATTTTACATGCCTTCGATGCTCGTGGTCGCCGTACTGACTTTATCGAATTTCATCCTTCATGGCATAAATGGATGGGACTCAACCGTCAGTTTGATACCCATGCGCATCCTTTTAATCAGCCTAACTCCAAGACTAAATGGGTGGAATGGGCAGCACGTTTTTATCTCGCAGGTCAGGTCGAGTGTGGCAATTTATGTCCGAACTCCATGACGCTGGGCAGTATTCCCTTAATTCAACGTGAACCTGAACTATGGGCGAAAATTGGCGAGAAACTATTATCGACGGAATATGATGAACGTGATGTACCCATCGCGAAGAAAAAGTCGATTTGGCTCGGTATGGGCATGACCGAAAAGCAGGGCGGTTCGGATGTACGCGCCAATGAAACCATTGCCGTGCCTATAGCAGAAACAGGACGAGGCAAGGCTTATTTGCTCACAGGGCATAAATGGTTTTTCTCTGCGCCGATGTGTGATGCGCATTTGGTGGTGGCAAAAACCGAACAAGATGGCTTGGCGTGTTTCTTTGTACCGCGTTGGTTGGAAGATGGCACGAAGAATAATATTCAGGTGCAACGCCTAAAAGAAAAAGTCGGTAACCGCAGTAATTCAAGCTCGGAAGTCGAATTCAAAAATGCGTGGGGCATTATGATTGGTGAGGCAGGGCGTGGCATTCCAACCATTATTGAAATGGCGAATTACACCCGTCTGACCTGTTCGGTCGGTTCGAGCGCCATGCTGCGTCAAGCTTTGGTGCAATGCATTGCCTATACCCGTCAGCGTCAGGCTTTTGGTAAACATTTGATTGATCAACCGCTTATGCGTGCAGTCTTGGCAGATTTGGCTTTAGAAAGTGAAGCAGCGACGCAGCTCAGTTTCCATTTGGCGCAGTGCTATGAATCGGATGATACTTTGTCTGTGGCATGGAAACGCATCATGACCCCAGCAGCCAAGTTTTGGATTTGTAAGCGTGCCGTAGAGCTAACAGGGGAGATGATGGAAGTCTTTGGCGGCAATGGCTATGTCGATAACGGCATCATGGCGCGCATCTTTAAAGAAGCACCTGTGAATACCATTTGGGAAGGTTCAGGCAATGTCATGTGCCTAGATGTGCTGCGTGCGATTGGGCGTGACCCTGAATCTATTGAAGTGCTGTTTAAAGATTTGGCGAGTACAGCAAGTACAGATGAAAGCTTGCAAACAGAATTGCAGGACTTGTTCAGGTTGTTCCATCAATCACCTGAAGATTTACAATTTATGGGGCGCAGTTTGGTCAGTCGTTTAACGGTACTTGCACAAGCGGTGTTATTGAAACGCTATGCGCCTGATTATGTAGCAAATGGTTTTATTCAAAGCCGCTATAGTGCGAAACATGGGCAAGTGGTGGGCATGCTGGATGCTAAAAAGGTCGATGTAGAGCGAGTATTAGAACGGGCTTTTGCTAGCTAAATACAACGTATTTCCCTCTCTCAATGGGAGAGGGTTAGGGAGAGGGAAATAATGTGGCAAAGCAATTTTTTTATGGCCTTGGGGCTAACTACGCTGTATCAAAAAGCCATAGGAAAGTGCTTGAAAAAATCTAAAAATAGATCAATATATGCACTACAGTACGAGGGTGCTGTATAGGCAAAAAGGTGAATGCAAATGGCAAAGAAAAAAGTCCTGCCTGAAGTTGAAGTTCGCAACTTTGTGGCAAAACACATGAACGATTTTAACAAAAGCCAAACTTTTGTAGATCGAAAGAAAAATGCAAAACGCGGCTATGCAAAGCACAAAAAAGGGGGGATATTCGAATGATTATCTCCCTTTTTATTTCAGTGTATTTTCTCAGTTTTTAGTCTACTAAATGATTCGGCTTCAACATCTGCTTAAACAAATTCCACATCATATTCCATACGTTTTGCTGTTTGCTTCGCAATCTCTAAGCCATGCAATTTGGCCACAATATAAAGCGATGCATGGATCCCCGAAGAAATCCCCGCAGCATCTAAGACTTCAACTTCGTTGAATAATAAGATACCAACGTTCATTTAGGTGGTTCCATGCAGGATTTAAAGCATTGGTTTTGAGTTGAAATATTGAACATTAAAACACCGCTTATTTTGAAAATAAGTCTTCAAACATTTTGTTGAATGTGGATTTTTGTTGTGGTCTAGACGCTGTGCTTTGATGTTTTACGGCGTTATTAGGTTGCTGAAGTACGTGTTCCACCTGACTGGTCAATTGCTCAAACCATGTTGCGTCGCTGTGCTGCGTCTGATTTAGCTGTTTGGCGCGCTGTGCAGCCAGCACCGATGGATCATTTTTACCTAAGCGGCGCTGCTGTGACGCAGTAATTTCTATACCGAGTAAGGGGGGAATACGAGAGCGGCTGACCGGAGCTTTGGATTTTGTTGGCTTGGTTGGGCGTATATTGACTTGTTGTGCTTGGGGCGGTCTAGGTCGAGTTGAGGATACTTTTTCAATCGGTGTATCGTGTTGCAGCTCTAACATTTTTTGTTTGAGTTGCGGATGGATCTTTGTCATATAAAAGGCAATTGCGACAAAAGCCAGAAAAAATAAAAAATCCATCATCACCTCATTTTATTATTTTACATGAGTGTTCTTAAGCACTCACGATTCGGGTTGCCGATTTCACCATATCACCAAGACCATGAGTCTTGAAGTAGTACTCCATCATGCTTTTCACCATCAGTGGATTATTCATGCTCAAAGCACGATCCAAGAGCTCTTTTGCATCTGGCATCGGCACATGGCAGATGGCTTTACGGACTTTGAGGATATTACTCGAACTCATCGATAGGGTATTAAAGCCCATCGCCATCAGTAAAATAGCTGTGAGTGGATCACCGGCCATTTCTCCACAAATACTAATCGGCTTGTCGTATTTATGACATTCTTGCACCAAGCGAGTCAGCGCACGAAGTACGGCTGGGTGTGAGTGTGAATAGACATTGGCAACCCGTGGGTTATTACGGTCAACCGCAAGTAAGTATTGGGTTAAATCGTTAGATCCGACCGAGAAGAAGTCAACCAATTCAGCAAACTCATCGATCTGTAACAGCACACTCGGCACTTCGACCATGATGCCGATTTTGGGTTTGGTAATTTTCACCTGTTCTTCTTCTTGCACCGCTTGCCAGTCACGATCAAGCAAATACAACGCTTCTTCGACTTCGCTGACACTGGTCACCATCGGCAGCAAAATATGCAAGTTGTTCAGGCCAATACTGGCTTTGAGCATGGCACGAATTTGGGCTGAAAAAATCTCAGGATGATCGAGAGTAAAGCGAATTCCACGCCAACCCAGTGCTGAGTTTTCTTCTTCAATCGAGAAATAAGGCAGGTCTTTATCTGCACCAATATCGAGGGTACGCATCACCACGGGTTTATTGGCAAAATGACTCAGCTGTTGACGATAAATAGCGCGCTGTTCTTCTTCACCGGGGAAGCGATCACGCAGCATAAATGGAATTTCAGAACGATATAGACCGACACCTTTGGCACCACGTTGTACACCGCGAACCACATCGATCATCAAGCCAGTATTTACAAACAATCGAACTGCAACACCGTCAGGGGTGATGGCATCTTTGGTTTCGTATTGCTTCAGATCTTTAGCAATTTGCTCTTCTTCTTTTTGAATCTCTTTATAACGTGTGCGTAAACGACGAGGTGGATTGATGAATACACGACCTTGATGTGCATCGACAATCATTTCGACATCATCGAGGGTATTAATTGGTAGTTCAGTCACACCGACTACGGTTGGAATACCGAGGGCACGTGCCACAATCACCATGTGTGAGTTCATGGCACCTTCAGTGGTTACAATCGCCGCTATTTTATCGACAGGGAGTTCAACCAAGGCAGCCGTAGAAATTTCCTCACCAATTAAAATGCTTTCATCGGTGATTTCACGGTGACTGGCATCTGCTTCTTGCAAAAAGGCCAAGATACGACGCCCTAGATCTTTTAAGTCTGAAACACGTTCGCGGAGATAGTCATCTTCCATCTGTGCAAAGAGCGCAATGTGTTTATCAATAACAATGCGTACCGAACCTTGTGCCCAGTTACCGTCACGAATTTCACTTTTGATTTCCGCGGGGAGGGCATTGGCATCGAGCATCCGCAAGAACACGCTAAATAATGCCCGCTCTTCGGCCATGAGGGCATCTTGCATCTTTTCATCGAGAGACAAAATTTCTTGACGAACTGCGTCTATGGCATTGTCGAGTAATTCGAGTTCTTCACTGATGTCATCGGCTTCACGATCGGGGACTGAAGCCAAATCAGCAGGTGGATACAGGATGACTGCACGACCTAGCGCAATACCGCCTGAACCTGAAATACCTTGGAAAGTTTTATAGGCAGGGAGGTTGTTTGGTTTACGAAAGACTTCAATATTCCCGACGGCATGTGCATGGGCAATCACCCCTGAAAGTTGAGCGCACAGGGTCACGAGGAAAGATTCGGCAGCTTCGCTAAAGTCTTGAGGCTCTTTGTTTTGAACCACCAAGACGCCCATAACTTTACGGCGATACATCACCGGAACACCGAGGAAGGAATTGTAAATTTCTTCCCCCGTTTCTGGCAGATACATAAAGCGTTCGTGTTTGGGTGCATTGTCTAAGTTGACGATTTCTTCACGTTGTCCAACTAAGCCGACCAAACCCTCACTGGTATGCAAAGAGACATGCCCAACGGCTTCAGGGTTTAAACCCTTAGAAGCCATTAGTAAATAACGATGATTTCGTTCATCAAGCAAGTAGATTGAGCAGACATCCACATGCATGGCTTCGGCCACTTGATTGACCATAATGTCTAAAGATTCATGCAAACTGGCCGACGCATTAATCTCTTGGACTATGCGTCTTAAGGTATCCAGTTGCATGTTCGACATCGTGTCTGCTCCAAAATTTATTCTGCTTTATTTATAACAACACTCATCCTAAAAATCTGCATCCATTCTGCAAATTTTTACGGTTTTTGCGGAAGCTGATTGCACAGCTCCACCATGGCTTTACGATATACATCGCGTTTAAAATTCACCACTTGACCCAAAGGGTACCAATAGCTGACCCATTGCCATTGATCAAACTCTGGTGGGTCTGACAAATCCAGCTGAATATGCTGTGCCGAAGCCGTCAGTTTTAATAAAAACCACTTTTGTTTTTGACCAATACAAACGGGGTCTGAATCCGTACGTATATACCGATGTGGCAAACGATAGCGCAACCACCCTTGGGTTTGTGCTATCACCTGGACGTGTTGGGGCAGTAAGCCAACTTCTTCTCTCAGCTCACGGTAAAGTGCCTGTTCGGGGGTTTCTCCATGTTGGATACCTCCTTGTGGAAATTGCCAGGCATTGTGACCAATGCGCTTTGCCCATAAAACTTGTCCAATGTCGTTTGCCAAAATGATCCCGACGTTGGGTCGGAAACCTTCTGAATCGATCATTTGGCTACCTAAATATTGTGTAATTTATGACTTTGCTCACGGGGACGTTTATTTCTGTGTCCATCTCGAAAAAGCAAAGTGTAAAAATGTTAAAATTGTTATGATCTTAACGAATTTCTATCGACTAGCGGAGATAGATTTACAATTTTTTTCTTAAATTTCAGCTTTTACGAGTATTTTCATGAAATTGGCACTGTTTGACCTTGATCACACCTTATTAAATACCGACTCAGACCATTCTTGGGGGGAGTTTTTGGTCAATGAAGGCTTGGTTGATCCAATTCATCATCGTGCCATGAATGATAAATTTTATGATGATTATAAAAAAGGCCAGCTTGACCCGATTGCTTATAATGAATTTGTATTTGAGTTTTTAACTCAACATGACAATGCCTACTTAACTGAGTTACATCAGTTGTTTATGAAAAAAGTCATTCGTGCGCAAATGCGTCCAGAGGGCTTTGCTGCCATTCAGCGCCATCAAGATGCAGGGCATCAATTGGTCGGGATCACCGCAACGTCTGATTTTATTACTGCACCGATTTTTCGTGAATTTGGTATTACTGAAATCATTGCAACCAATGCCGAAGTTGTGGATGGTAAATATACGGGTAAAGTGATCAATACTCCGTGCTATCAAAAAGGCAAATTAGTCCGCTTGAATCAATGGTTAGAAGGTCGTGATGTGACAGAGTCTTGGGCCTATTCAGATTCGATTAATGACCGCTTCCTATTGGAATATGCCGATCATGCCTTTGCAATTAACCCAGATGACCGTTTAGAAGTCCTTGCAAAAGAACAAGGTTGGGACATTCAAGACTGGTCAATTCAAGCCTAAAAATAGATATGATAAAAAAGCATCATTAGATGCTTTTTTATTTGACGTCCTTTTGATTAAACTTCAGCTCACTAATTTGAACTATCGCTCTATATGCAGACAGAAGCTTCTTTTAAACATTTAATTCAAATCTTTATAGGGCCACGTGCTCAATCTTATTTAAAGTTCATAGAACAACAAGGTGGGCACAACAGTGGCCTGAGTTGGGCGGGGTTAATTTTTGGGCCCTATTGGTTACTCTATCGGAAGATGTATCGCTATTTCTTCTTATTCTTTGCGGTTGGTTTTTTGATTAGTATGTTGGCACTCATCATCGGAGTGCCTGATCAAGTCTTGATGGGGCTAGCATTGATTCCTAACCTCATACTCGCTGGCATCGGAAAGCGGCTTTATAGCGATTTTGCGGTGCAAAAGACCAAAGCCTATATGCAGCAGCCGAAATATAGTGAGCAGGTGTTTGCTGAAGAAGGCGGAGTGAACTGGGGGCTGCCTTTGTTGTTGGTATTTATTCAATCGGTCGTGATGATTATGCTCAGTTTGCCTTTTATTCAATTTTCACCGCTGTAGAATTCTGTAATTGAGTGCGTGTCCATTCCGTGTTATATCCTTAAAACAGAATAATTTTGTATCCATAAACAATAAGTTTTAACACGGAGAATGACAATGAGTGTACGTCCACGCATGACTCATCTATTTGAACAACTGGGTTTAGATTCGAGTGAAGACGCGATTGCTTTATTTATCGTGACGCATCAACTCAGTGCCCAAACTAAAATTACCGAAGCAGACTATTGGACAGATGCTCAGCGTCAGTTCTTGGCCGAAAAAATTAAGTCAGATGGTGAATGGGCGATTATTGTCGATCAATTGAATGAATCATTACATGAAGATTCGTTGACGAAGTAAAACTGACGGGTCTTCCTTGGTTTTTTTAATGGGATCGGCTGAAATAGGCGATCCCATTTTTAATGCAAAATAAATTTAAGCGACCATTCAACATATAGAAAATCATTCGCTTTTTCTAAATGCTCAAACAGATCACTAAAAAAAGCCACCATAGCGGTGGCTTGATTAATAATTGAATTTTGTAGGCAAAAAATGAATTAGATGTGTTTCATCAATTCAACCAGTTTTTGTGCAGCAAGTGATTGAGTACGGCCTGGATGCCATACCATCCCCAATTGACGATTCATGTTTGAAGGTAAATTCAATTGTTTTAAATCTTGGTTCAATAATGTTTTAGGAAGGACTGACCAACCGAGACCAATTGAAACCAACATGCGAATCGACTCAAGTGAGTTATTGCTCATGGTGACTTTTGGCTTCAGGCCATACTTTTCAAACTCAGCCAAAGTAATTTGACTGGTATAGGTTTGCGCCGCAGGTAAAAGACTTGGGTATTGGATCAAATCTTCTAAGGTTAAATGTTCAACTTGCGCCAAAGGATGGAAAGGCGCAACCACGAATACCAATGGATCATTCCATGTCGTGATGTATTTTAAACGGCTGTCACCTTGTGGCGGTAAAGTCAAAAAAGCCAACTCTAAGTCGCCAGCTAAAACTTGCTCATGGGCTTGTTCAGAATCAACAAAGTGTACATCTAAGGTCACTTCTGGAAACTGTTGTACATATTGACGCAAATGCGCCGGTAAATGGTGTAAGCCGATATGATGGCTGGTACCAATTTTCAGTTTACCTTGAACCTGACCTTGCTCATGGCTGAGCGTATGGTGAATATCACCCAATTCATTCAGCCAGCTTTTTACTTTTGGCAAGAGAGAGTTTGCCGCATGCGTCGCTTGAACACCACGACCCGCGGATTCAAAAAGTTTGACACCGAAGTATTCTTCTAAACTGTGAATACGCTTGGTCACAGCAGGTTGCGTAATGAAGAGCTGATCTGCTGCCAAAGAGATCGAACCAGTTTCCATGACTTTTACAAAGGCTTCAAAGGCTGCGAGATTCATCTTCATTCCTATAAAGAATTTTTATGCGTAGTCTCATTGTTATAATATTTTAAGAATAAATCAAAGGAAAAGTTGTATCTTTTGATTTAAAACTAGGCGTTCAAGCCAGATGACGCTTTAAATCTGAGGGGATTTTCAGGGTTCAATAGTGTTATTTGAGTACTTGGTCACTGCATGATTTAAGATTGGGCTGTGACATTTTCAGCTCAAATGCGCTGTTACAAAGTTATTTTTTAAACCGAAACCAGAGTTATGCATAATATAAAAAATACAGGGCTGGAAAGTAATTCAACCGTTTGAATTAAAGAGGAGCGATGACGTTTCTTGTTAACTCAGTATTGAACTAAAACAAAAAAATGAACTCAAGTTTTGATGGCTTGGGGAACAACTTTTCATTGAATAATTAAAGCAACAGGTACAGTCAGGGCGGCATCGATTAGCAATGTTGTACCTCACAGGGAGAAGGCGATGGATATTAAACACATTAAAAATTTATTGGATATTTTTGAAGGGACAGTCGAAAAGCGCTGTGCGATATATGAAATCGCAGATGACGAAGACGACGAAAACCGCGCAGCTGCCGAGTGTAATGCGGCAAAAAACAAACTGATTCTTGCGATAGAACAATTGGTTGAGGCGCATGATCAGTTGGCCTTACAGCAAAAAAACAAGCTTTGATGATCCGTCTGCAATTGAATCTATAGGATGAAAAAATAGAAAGTTAAAGTGGATAGAGTAAAAGAACGTTTTAAGGTCATTAAAAAAACCACCGTGATGGTGGTTTTTTTACAAGGAGCAGGGTTGGATTAAGCGGGGATATTTTCCTCTGCTGCTTTATCTTTCTTTTCCCATGCTTTTTCGTGGAAGAAAAAGGCAACCGCTTGAACAGTTGGTTCAAGTAAACTTAAGGTAATGGCCATTGCAATACTGCCAGTCACGTAATAACCAACCAACATCGCAACCGTGATATGCATGATGTAATAGCTCAAGGTTTTTTTGAACATGCGCTGATTATTTTCGACGAACTTGTTAATGTGTGCCATGAGAATGCTCCTTGTTAAATTGATAAATCTTGGCAATGAGTTGATAATAATGATTCTTATTTGCAATGTAAAAGAGAAAATTCAATTTATGATCATTGAATTTCTAAATCACCATTTAAAAATGGCAGAAAGTGATCAAAAACTCGGAGAAAAATCTAAAGTTTCATCTGCTGAAAGTATTGAAGTGAGTGTGTTTTGAACGCATCAATGGTGATTAAAATGCAACGGAAATCAGCAGTTAAATATCATTCCTATAAGTTTTTAAACTAATAAAAATGATAAATTAGATTTATGTGAATACGTGGTTATAATCGATTTAACGAAAGAATTTACCCAGTCCAGTGGAGCAAATCGACATGGCAGGCGAAACCCAAAAAGCGGAAACCCAAACAAAAAAAACCTTGTATGACAAATTGTGGGATGACCATCTAGTAAAACAACGAGATGATGGCTCTTCATTATTGTATATCGACCGTCATTTATTGCATGAAGTGACTTCTCCACAAGCTTTTGAAGGTCTACAACTTGCAGGTCGTAAACCATGGCGTTTAAGCGCTAACGTTGCAACGCCAGACCATAACGTACCTACTTCTACTAAGGAGCGTGCTGAAGGTATTGCGGGTATTGAAGATGATACCTCACGTATCCAAGTGCAAACCTTAGATGACAACTGTAAAACGTTTAATGTTGCCCAGTTTGACATCAACGATGTGCGTCAAGGGATCGCGCATGTGGTTGGGCCTGAACAAGGTTTAACGTTGCCGGGTATGACCGTAGTGTGTGGTGACTCACATACTGCAACGCATGGTGCATTTGGTTGCTTGGCTCATGGTATCGGCACATCGGAAGTTGAACACGTATTGGCGACTCAATGCTTAGTTCAAAAGAAAATGAAGAACATGTTGGTGCGTGTTGACGGTCAATTGGGTCAGGGCGTAACTCCTAAAGACGTGGTTTTAGCGATTATCGGTAAAATCGGTACGGCAGGTGGTACAGGTCACGCGATTGAGTTTGGTGGTCAAGTATTCCGTGATATGTCGATCGAAGGTCGTATGACGGTATGTAACATGGCGATCGAAGGTGGCGCGCGCGTGGGTATGGTGGCTGTCGATGACAAAACCATTGCCTATGTGAAAGACCGTCCGTATGCACCGAAGGGCGAACAGTGGGACGCTGCTGTAGAGTATTGGAATACTTTAGTGTCTGATGAAGGTGCGCATTTTGATACTGTTGTGGTATTGCAAGGTGAAGAAATTGAGCCACAAGTGTCTTGGGGAACTTCTCCTGAGATGGTGATTCCTGTATCTCAAGCAGTGCCAACTTTAGAACAAGCCAAAGATGACGTACAGCGTAATGACTGGACACGTGCATACAACTACATGGGCTTAGAAGCGGGTCAGGCATTGGCTGATATTCAATTAGACCGTGTATTTATTGGTTCATGTACCAACTCACGCATCGAAGATATTCGTGCAGCGGCTGAAGTGGTCAAAGGTAAAAAAGTGGCGGCATCGATTAAGCAAGCCATGGTGGTACCGGGTTCAGGTTTAGTCAAAGCACAAGCAGAAGCAGAAGGCTTAGATAAAATCTTAATTGAAGCAGGCTTTGAATGGCGTGAGCCGGGTTGCTCAATGTGTTTGGCAATGAATGCCGACAAATTGCAACCGGGTGAGCATTGTGCTTCGACTTCTAACCGTAACTTTGAAGGTCGTCAAGGTAATGGTGGTCGCACGCATTTGGTAAGTCCAGCAATGGCAGCAGCTGCGGCAATTGCAGGTCACTTTGTGGATGTGCGTACATTCTAGTTTAAGCCCTCATCCCAACCTTCTCCCTCAGGGAGAAGGAGTTCCCTCTCCTTTTAGGAGAGGGTTAGGGAGAGGTCACGGATTCAGTGAGAAATAAACATGAAAAAATATACCGTTGAACAAGGTATCGTTGCACCATTAGACCGTGCCAATGTTGATACAGATTTAATTATTCCAAAACAGTTTTTGAAATCTATTAAGCGTACAGGCTTCGGAGCCAACTTATTTGATGAGTTGCGCTATTTGGATGAAGGCTATTTAGGTCAGGACATTTCAAAACGTCCGATTAACCCCGATTTCGAATTGAACAAACCGCGTTATCAAGGTGCGTCGATTTTGATCTCTCGTGCAAACTTTGGTTGTGGTTCGAGCCGTGAGCATGCGCCTTGGGCATTAGAAGAATATGGTTTCCGTACTGTCATTGCACCAAGCTATGCGGATATTTTCTTTAATAACAGCTTTAAAAATGGCATGTTGCCAGTGATCTTGTCTGAAGAGATCGTAGATCAGTTATTTAAAGAATGTGCTGCATCTGAAGGCTATCAATTAACCATTGATTTGGCTGCGCAAGAAGTACGTACACCGAGTGGTGAAGCATTTACATTTGAAGTCGATCCATTCCGTAAACACTGCTTATTGAATGGCTTGGATGATATCGGTTTAACCTTACAAGTCGCCGATGATATCCGCGCTTATGAAGAAAAAACCAAAGCATCTCGCCCTTGGGTATTTGCAGAAATTAAAGCTTAAGTCAGTGTCATTGTAGAACTTCTTAGTAGTCAGTCGGCTTAAGTCTTGCTAATATCAGGCGAAACAAAATTTATACGTTAGCCAGAATTTATCAGGTTGGGTTCGAAAAATGAAAAAGTTCTTCGGTCAGCTGGTTGTAACGGGAGCGCTGTTCGCAACGCTCTCTGCCTGTCAAAGCTTTGACACGGCACGCATTAAAAATGTGAAAGAAACTGAAAGTACAAAAAATAATGCTCTGATTTACTGTGCAGGTACAGCGCATTGTGAATTTGAGCGTTTTGATCAAATACAAGTGGTTGATCCAAATAATCAACATGTACAACGTGCTGCGATTAAAGCAGGCATTGTACGGTTGAATGGTCGTTCATTGTCTGAGCCTAATCCTTTGTATTTGTCTGTACCTTCAGGTCAGCATGAAGTCGTGATTCGCTATTATCCAATTTCTCAGGAAAAAGCAGAGCGCTTGCATGTCATTCACAACTTTAGGTCCAAACACGAGTACACCTTTAAAATGTACCGAGAGCGTTCAAAAAACACAGGCAGTTTACTGGATAAATCTGCGCCTGATCCGCTCTGTGTAGACTTAAAGCAAGGTGCAAAAACGATTCGACGTTTCTGCCGACCCTACAATGTCCTCACAGGACTTGGTGAGTTTGTAGAAAAGAAACTTTAAATCTGACTGGTAATCAAGCCAGCGTATAAATGGAAAGACTCATGTCAAAACATATTTTGATTTTACCAGGTGATGGTATTGGTCCTGAAATCGTGAAAGCGGCTGAACAAGTGCTGACACGTGTAAACGAGAAATTCAACTTAGGTTTGACTTGGGAACAAGGTCTTTTAGGTGGTGCAGCGATCGATGCGCACGGTTCACCTTATCCAGAAGTAACAGCAGCACAAGCGAAGACTGCTGATGCGATTTTATTGGGTGCAGTGGGTGGTCCTAAGTGGGATACTATTGAGCGTTCAATTCGTCCAGAACGTGGCCTATTAAAAATTCGTTCAGAATTAAATTTATTTGCTAATTTACGTCCAGCCATTCTTTATCCGCAGCTTGCAGATGCGTCGAGCTTAAAACCTGAAATCGTAGCAGGTTTGGATATCTTGATCGTACGTGAGTTAACTGGCGGGATCTATTTCGGTCAACCACGTGGTATTCGTGAACTCGAAAACGGCGAAAAACAAGGTTTCAATACTGACGTATATGCAGAATCTGAAATCAAGCGTATTGCCAAAGTTGCTTTTGAAATGGCGAACTTACGTGGTGGTAAAGTGTGTTCAGTGGATAAAGCCAACGTACTAGAAGTGACTGAGCTTTGGAAACAAACTGTAACTGCGTTAAAAGAAGAGCAGTATCCTGAAATTAACTTGTCTCATATGTATGTTGACAATGCTGCAATGCAATTGGTTCGTGCGCCAAAACAATTTGATGTGATCGTGACTGGTAACTTGTTCGGCGATATCTTGTCTGATGAAGCAGCGATGTTAACCGGTTCTATCGGCATGTTGCCATCGGCTTCTTTAGATGAAAATGGTAAAGGCATGTATGAACCTTGCCACGGTTCAGCGCCAGATATCGCAGGTCAAAACATTGCGAACCCATTAGCTACAATTCTGTCTGTTGCTATGATGCTACGTTATACCTTCCGTGAAGAAGCGGCGGCAAAAGCAATTGAAGATGCAGTAGGTAACGTCCTAGATCAAGGCTTACGTACAGGTGACATCATGTCAGAAGGCAGTACTCAAGTCGGTACAGTTGAAATGGGTCAAGCTGTAGTTTCTGCATTGAACTAATGTTGAATCAAAAAAACGCAGCGTTTATGCTGCGTTTTTTTGTGCCTAGAAATTATAAACCCTAGAGTTGATGCCCTAACAGGTGCGACCAGTTAATCGGACATCAGTTGCAATATTATGCTTTATGCGAAATTGAATAAGGCAGTTTAACTCCACCTCATAGCGTGTATTTCCACTAGGAATCGGCACAGCAGCACCGCTGCCCATGCCCATCGCAGGATTTTCCGCCATCGGTAAAGGAATACTAATCGGGCGTGCGACACGATAACGAAGGTAGTCTGAACTGACCTCCACGGGAGAGGTTCTTTGATAGCCGAGTTTGCTGAGGTCGAGTTCTGCTTGAATCGTTTGGCTCGATTGACCAATAAATGAGGCTAAATAGCGTTCACGCTCAACGGAGGATATCGTTGATGTCGTGGTACAGCCAGCCATACAATGCTTAGAACGCATCCCATGCTCAGTATCGGGCGAATAAAACGCTGATCTTCGTAAACCAGATGTTCTAAAATAAATTTCATGGGTCAGTTTCTCACGAAATAAATTCAGTTTAGTCAGATCGGTCTGTATAACACTGTAGTCATTTGATACACGGTCAGCTGAGCAAGATTAGCCTCTAGGATTCTCATGCAGGATCAACAAGCTCTGCCAACATAGTCAATGGATTCAACTATTTGATTGCGTAATTTGAACTCGATTTTACATTCCATATCGACAGTGACACCACCTTTAGACGGCGTTGGGATAGGGGCGCCCATGGCTATACTGGTGCCGATATTTGGTGTACCAATCGGGATTGGCATCGAGCGTAAAATGGTATAGCTAAGTTTTTCATTGCTTTGTACGGGTGCTCCCATCACTTTGTAACCCAATTGACTTAAATTGAGCTCTTTACGGACTTGATCAGCCGACTGTCCAATATAGTGTTGTAGGGATTGATTGAGTTGCTTTTGGCCTGTCGTGGCGCAAGCAACACAAAAGATAGCACCGACTAATCCTAGATGTTTCATATGATTTTATGTCCTTATATTTTGAATTTTATAATCAAATTTTTTATGTTTTTAGACTGTAAAGGAAAGCAAATTTGCAGTCAATTTTTATCATCGCATTGAAATAAATACAAAAAAAAGCCACTGATAAAGTGGCTTTTTCGCTTCGCTAAAACTTAGCGCGCACGGTAAGTGATACGACCCTTAGTCAAATCATAAGGTGTCATTTCTACTTTAACACTGTCGCCAGTCAAAATACGGATATAGTGTTTACGCATTTTGCCAGAGATGTGAGCAATCACTTCATGACCGTTTTCTAAACGTACACGGAACATAGTATTAGGAAGCGTCTCGGTGACAACGCCTTCGAACTCGATGAGTTCCTCTTTATTGGCCATAGCCTACCTGAATGAATAAATTAGCAAGGTGCAAATTATAGTCAATTTTTTTTCAGAATACAAGCCGTAAAAGGCTTTGAACTGATCGACTGTCAGTAAAATAAGCGAACAATTCAGTTAAATATTTTCAACAAAAAATGTGTAGTAACAGTTGTCAGTTTGGTCAATCGCAGTTAATCTAAAATCAATCTTTTTAAGTATAAATGAAGTACATACAAGGAAGGTTCTGGAGTGGGTCAGCTAACTGATGCATCTGTTGTGTTGCGTTTAGGGTATCAAGCGATTCGTCGTGCCGGATTGCCAACAGAAGAAATTTTAACAAAAGCGGGTGTGGCATTAAATCAGGTTGAAACCAATGACCGTACCCCATTGAATGCACAATTTGCATTCTGGGTGGCTGCAGAAGAGGTCAGTAAGGATCCTGATATTGGTTTGCATCTGGGAGAGCATTTGCCTTTATATCGAGGCCAAGTGATTGAACACTTATTTATTTCATCTGAGAATTTTGGTGAAGGTTTAAAGCGGGCTTTGGCGTATCAACGCCTAATTAGCGATGCCTTTCATGCACAATTAGTGATTGAAGATGACCGCTGCTATTTGACCAATGGTCATCAGCCTTGGGCAGAAAATATCGTGAATCGTCATTTTTCTGAATGCGCGATGTCCGGTGTTTTGCGTTTCTTTAAGTTTATTACTGAAGGGCGTTTTCAGCCGATTTATATCGACTTTAACTTTAGTCAGGGCGCGCCAGATGATGAGTATTTCCGTGTTTATGAATGCCCTGTGAGCTTAGGGCAGAAAGAAACCCGATTGTATTTTGATCCGGCTATTTTAGAGTATCAATTGTGGCAGGCAGAACCTGAGTTATTACAATTGCATGAGCAGTTGGCGATTGAAAAACTTCAGGAGTTGGCGCGTTATGATTTGGTCGGTGAAGTTCGCCGTGCTATTGGTTCAACGCTTGAAAGCGGTGAAACCACACTCGAAACGGTCGCTGCGCAGCTCAACATTACTCCGCGTCGTCTACGGACTCAGTTGTCAGAAGCCAATACCAGTTTTCAGCAAATTTTGTCAGACTATCGCTGTCGTTTGGCTAAAAAATTATTAGCCAATACCAATGAAAGTGTGGAGCGCATTGTGTACTTAACGGGTTTTTCTGAGCCAAGTACGTTCTATCGCGCATTTAAACGCTGGACCAATGAAACGCCCGTGGAATACCGTAAGCGGAAGCAGCGTTAAGGTTGATCTTCGATAAAATCCTTCCCTAAACAGAATCCCCCTTTTTCAAAGGGGGATTTTCATCTTTAGAATCTGGCAATGGCGGAAATGAAACACCCTCTCTGTGAAAGTGAGGTTGGGAGGGATTGTTTATTCAGGCATATTTAGCCAATGTGGTCCTAACGGAACTTGAGGAAGTTCAAACTGAGCTGGATAGTCTGCATGGATAAAATATAGTCCATCGGGTGGTGCGGTGACACCTGCTGCTTTACGATCTTCAGCAGCAAAAATATCGTCAATATGGTCAACGTCATACATACCTTGCCCAATTTCCAACAAACAGCCCATGATGTTACGCACCATGTGATGTAAAAAACCATCGGCCTGAATATCTAGGACCAAGTAGCATCCGTGTTGGATCAGACGGCAATGGCTGACATGACGAACAGGCTGATTGGACTGACAGGCTGCGGCACGGAAGCTTTCGAAATTATGAGTGCCTTCAAATTTGGCCGCGGCACGTTGCATTTTTAGCACATCTAATTTTGCATAAACATGGGTCACTTGCTTGTGCAGTAAAGCTGGTCGCTGTGGATTGTTATAGACCACATAGCGATAACGACGTGCTTGCGCTTTAAAGCGGGCATGGAAGTCCTGATCCATTTCCTTAATCCATTGGATGGAAATATCACGGGGTAATTGGCTATTGCTGCCCATTAACCATCCGCGAATGGGGCGAATCGCCTGAGTATCGAAATGTGCCACCATATTGGTTGCATGGACGCCGGCATCTGTTCGGCCAGCGCCATGCAACATGATCGGCTCATTGGCTACTTTACTGAGGACGGTTTCAATGGTTTCTTGCACGCTTGGTACGCCCGGTTGCTGAGTTTGCCAGCCCTTGTATTGCATGCCACAAAACTCAATCCCAATCGCAAAACGTTGCATAGTTACCTCAAATGACTTAATCGTTCCAATGCGCAGTCCAGTCTGCGGCACTGCCGTATTGTAAATACATTTTCAAACATTTGGCATAAAGATCTGCATGACCCAAACAATTGCTCAGTAATATTCCACTGTCTTTGACCCAGTCACTCACAGCATAGCGTTGATCTATACCGCCATGAACAACCTGTGTACTTAAAATAATTTTGCAATTTTTTTGTTGTATAGCCTTCAATACATTGAGTAATTCAGCATCAACGGCAATGTTGCCTGTACCAAAACCTTGCAAAATTAAAACATCTGGCGTGTGTGAAAGCAGAGCCACTAAATTTTGATTGTGTAGATCAGTTGCTATCGGTTGCCACATCCAATTCAGGCAATTGAAATGAGCTGCTTTGTCTAAATCATTGGCTTGAACAATATAAGGCGATGTCAGCATTGAAAGTGGCTGTGTGGCTGGCAGCCCATCAAAGGCTTTCAGATCGGTTGTATGTACTTTTAGTGCGGATTGAGCATGCATCAGTTGATGATGAAAGGCCAAATAAACCCCAACACTCGATTGATGTACCGATTCCAATGCAAAATTTAAATTGTCGATGGCATCGGTAAATTCACGGGTGTTGTCACCAGCCACATTAAACAGCGGATATTGGCTGCCTGTAAGCACGATATGAGCAGACTGTGCCATAAAGTGTGCAAGTACTGCGCTGGCATAGCTAAGCGTGTCTGTGCCATGAATAATTACGAAATGCTGAAATTGTTGTAATTGTAAACTTTGAATTTGTTGGATCAGTGCCAGCCAGTCGGGTGCAGTACAAGCACTACTGTCACGAATGACAGGTGCAACAAAACATTCAATGTTTAGGTGTAGTGGCAGCACATGCTGTAATTTAGGTAAAAACGCATTCGCTGGCATGGGGCTTAACGGTTCACCGATACAACCGAAGGTACCACCCATATAAATAAGAGCAATTTTTTTCATCATAAAAAAAGCAGCCTTGAAAGACTGCTTTAGTTTAAATCGCTTTTGCTTAAGATGCGATTTGATTCAGTAACTGATCTGCTTGTTGACGCTGAGCTGAAGAAAACTCAGCCTCTTTTTCAGTTAAAATTTCACGTGCAGCGTCATAAGCACCCAGTTTGATGTATTGCGCTGCCAATTCAAGATTCAATTCAATTTCATTGACTTCAACCAGTTCAGGGAAAGATTGAACCAATGGATCGTTTTGGTCTGTAGCAGATGGGGTTGACGGTGTGCCTAAACCGCTAATGTCAAAACTCACACCACTTGAAGCAGGTGCGGCAGTTTTTTCTTCAGGTGTAGACTCTAAGTTAAACTCTGTTGCAGGAGCGACAACGGCTTCTTCTGTTTTTGCTGTTTCAAAAGCACCTAAGTCAAAGTTTAAGGTTGGAGCTTCAACTTTGTTTTCTTCTACAACTGGTGTTTCTGTTGTAAATGAAAAATCTAAAGGCTCGATTTTTTCTTCTACAGTTTCTGTTTTGGTTTCAGCCGCAGCTTCAGTGCTTGGGGCAAAGTCCATTGCAAAATCAATTGGTTTGATTTCTTCAACGGCAGGAGATGGCTGAGCAATCTCTTCGGTTTTCAGTGTTGCTTCAAGTGCAGGTTCTGGTGAAATTGAAAGCGTATCAAATTCAAGCGGCTGTATTTTTTCAGCAGGCGCACTTTCAACTGGGGTAGAAATGTCTGCTTTTGCAGGCGTTTCAGTGGTGAAATTAAAATCTAGTGGTTTAATTTCGGCTGCTTTGGGCTCAACAGGTGCAGCAGTTGAACTTTGCATTAAAGCATCAAAATCAGAGGTATTTTGGGCTTTTGAGTGAGCCTCTTCAGTGATCGGTGATACAAAGTTAATGGCATCATCTTTCACATTTTGAGAATTTTCAAACTCTACTTTTTTTGCTTCAGCTTGTTCTAAAATTTCATCAAGTTCAAGTGAACGAATATGGCTCAGCAATTGGCAGATGGCAAATTCGTCTTTTTGTAAAATGTGAATATCTAATAGATATAGATACAACTCATGTTGTGAGTTGTCACGTTTTAATGATTGATTAATTTGCGCTTCAGCAGAAAAGAAATTACGTTCCGCAATTAATTTTTCAATTTTACCACGAGCATCGGTCGTTAACGGCGTCATTGATTTTTTTTCAATGACACTGCTTTCAACCACTTGAGTTTTCTTCGGAGTCGCTTTGGCCGAAACACCCGATTTCTTGGTTTTAGTGGATGTTGGTTTGGCTTTATCTGATTCTTGACCTTTTTGGCGTTTGTTTAAAAAAACCAATACGATCACTAAGATCACTAATGGAATCACATAAATCAGCATGTTTTAACCCCTTGGAGATAGAGCGATATACAGTTGCACTCATCCCTATAAAATCTTGATTGGTAACGTTTTAGTTTATTGGCTTCTTTTATCTGCTTGTTGAGCTTTCAACTGTTGTTGCAGTTGAGCAAGACGAGCATTTAATAATTGAATTCTGTGATCCTTTTGATTTAGCGCCAATTCTAATTGAGTTACGTTTCTCTGTAATTTAACGGTTTTTTCACGAGATGTCATAACTTTTAATGATAACTCTTTCGAAGTTTTATTCTTTTCTGCTGCACTGTTGGCAGAAGATTGTGCCGAATCTTGCGCTTTCTCTGCAACCAGACTCATTTCAGCTTGATTCAAGCGGTATTTGGTTTTGCCTGACTGCTTCGAAGGCACTTTGGCAAGTTCTGCCGCAGAGACTTTGACAGGCTGTTTTGCTTGCTGCATACCATGCAGATTTAAAGCCGCACCACGGCGCAGACGGTTTACATCGCCTTGAATGAATGCATGTTCGTTGCTGTTTTTAATCTGTTGCATGACTTCAGAAACAGGGCGGTTTTGTTCTGTCGCAATACGTGAGGCAATCCCCCAAAGGCTTTCATTCGAGCGAACCACATATTTTGCCGCTGGTGTTGCTGTCGATGCAGCCGCAGTACTTGTTGGTTTTGGTGTAGATGCTGTTTGAGCTGTCGTTGTTGGATTTTCACGTTTTTGTGCTGCCTGCTCCGCAGCAAATTTTTGTGCCAATGGGTCTTGAGACCTTGCAGTTGATACTGTTGCAGCTTGCATTTCTGAACTGACAGAGCCGGTCGAATTGGTTTTTGTAACTTGCGAAATTGATGTTTCAGCACCTGATGAAGTACTTCCACTATGTTGCTCCGCAGGCGTAACACTATAATTTTGTACATGCGTGACAGGTTCAATCGCAACAGGCGTTGACGTTGCTAATTGTGCTAACTGTGGAGGTGCTTTGGTACTGAGTAATAAGGGTTGTTCTGCAGCTACGGGTGCTTTTGCGGTATACAGTGTGCTGACAGGTAAATTTAAGGCAATATCTTTTTCATTTACAATAACGACAGGTGCTAAAGCACGCTCATTGGCACGTGTTTGATTCGCATTCGACGGCGCTGGATTGCGTTTTAATGGTGTGCGAATTTGTTGCAGGCGTGAAGCATTCCCTTCTTTAATATTGACAATAAAATTAAGCTCAGCATCGGTCACTGGACGCGAAGAGGTAATGGTAATTACCCCATTGCCCGCACCATCACGACGCGTGAAGAAGTTTAAATGCCCCGGTGGTTGATGCCCTGTACCCATACTCAACAAATCTTCTGCCGTGGCTAAACTTGCATTGAGCGGCACAGATGTATTTGAGTGGCGAAAATGAATCTCAGCGTACAGCAATTCCCCGGGTGCTGACTGGACTTGTACAGGATCAATGCTGATCGCTTGAATGTTTTGAGATGCAATAACGGCTAAAATGGCGATCTTTAATTTGTTATATACGGTCATCTTAATCTTTAGCTCGAATATATGTCGCATGGCGAAAATTATAGATTAGCGAGTTGTCGAAGAATTGTAAAATATTTACACGACAGTTACATAAAAAAGCCGATCAATTGTGATCGGCTTCTTGTTCAGAGATTTAAAAATGCTTAAGCATTTTTATAATCAATGAGAATTCTTAGCATACGACGTAAAGGTTCAGCAGCACCCCAAAGCAATTGGTCACCCACAGTGAATGCACCTAGGTATTCTTTACCCATGTTGAGCTTACGTAGACGACCAACTGGAACAGACAAGGTGCCAGTTACAGCAACAGGAGTCAGATCAGTCATTGAAGCTTCACGCGTATTTGGCACCACTTTAGACCAATCGTTGGCACTAGCGATGATATCTTCGATTTCATCCAGTGGAACATCTTTACGAAGTTTTAAAGTCAATGCTTGTGAGTGACAACGCATTGCACCAATACGAACACAGTGTCCATCGATTGGAACGATTTGCTGGTTGCCTAAGATCTTGTTGGTTTCAACTTGACCTTTCCATTCTTCTTTCGACTGACCGCTTTCAAGCTGTTTGTCGATATAAGGAATGAGCGAACCTGCTAAAGGCACACCGAAGTTTGCAGATGGGAAACCTTCGCCACGTTGTAACTGTGCAATTTTAGAATCGATATCTAAAATTGGTGAACGTGGGTCATCTAGCAAATCTTTGGTATTGTTGTACAAGTAGCCCATACCTGAAATCAGTTCACGCATGTTTTGCGCGCCTGCACCAGAAGCCGCTTGATACGTCATAGACGTTGCCCATTCCACTAAATTATTTTGGAATAGACCGCCTAAACCCATTAACATCAATGAAACGGTACAGTTACCGCCCACGAATGTTTTTGTGCCTTTTACTAAGCCGTCTTTGATTACGTTCATGTTTACTGGGTCAAGTACGATGATCGCTTCATCATCCATACGTAAAGTCGATGCCGCATCGATCCAGTAACCATTCCAGTTTTCAGCTTTAAGCTTAGGGAAAACTTCAGTCGTATAATCGCCACCTTGGCAGGTGATAATGACATCCATTTGCTTCAGACTATCAATGTCCGTTGCATCCATAAGTGCTGGGGCAGTCTTACCACCAAACGCAGGGGCTTCACCACCTGCATTACTGGTAGAGAAATAAAACGGTTCGAAATGAGCGAAATCGTTTTCTTCAACCATACGTTGCATAAGGACGGAACCAACCATCCCGCGCCAACCGACCAGACCTACTTTCATGTCACTTTGCCTCGGTGCGTTAAAAAATAAAAGGGGGTTCGAGTGTACCAAAAGGGCGCATAACTGCAAGCGCTACATAATGAAAACACCAATAATATTGTGCAATATATCTTGTTTATGTTACATGCAAAACTGATATAAATTTATGAATCAATAAAAAATAAAGAATATAAGGGAGGCGTGATGATTTGGATTGAAATACTGGCGGGCTTCGTCATTTGGTTGACATTTTGGTCACTGATCCCACGAGATGAATGGTGGTTTCGTGGTGCAGATTTTCCGCGGCTGCAAATCTTGGCTTTGGGTATATTTGCCTTCATGGGCTTAATTTTATGGAATGCCGAATGGGACTTGGCGCGTGAAATCATTTTAATTGGGTTGATTGCCGCCTTGGCATATCAATTGAAAATGGTTTTGCCTTATACCTTTCTGTGGAAAAAACAAGTCAAACGACTCCGATCAGACCAGTTAGATACACAAAAACAGATTTCAATCATTGTCTCCAATGTACTCACGCCGAATACTCAATATCACTTATTATTGGCACAAATACAAAAGCATCAACCTGACTTAGTACTCACGCTAGAAACAGATCAAACTTGGCAAAATGAATTGGCAGTGATTGAGGCTGATTATCCTTACCGCGTACCCGTACCTTTGGATAATTTGTATGGGATGCATTTGTATAGCAAGTTAGAACTTAGTGAAACTGAAGTCAAATTTATTCTCAGTGATGAAATTCCTTCGATCCATACCCGAGTCACCTTAGCATCAGGAAATCAGGTTCAACTGTATTGTTTACATCCCAAACCGCCAAGTCCAACAGAAGCCAAAGATTCAACTTTACGCGATGCAGAATTGCTGATTGTGGGCGATCAGATTAAAGAGTTAGATGAAAGTTGCATCGTTATGGGGGACCTGAATGATGTGGCATGGTCACGTACTACACGACTCTTTCAACGAATCAGTGGGCTTTTAGACCCGCGTGTTGGACGTCATTTCGTAAATACCTTTCATGCGAATTATCCACTGCTGCGTTGGTCGCTCGACCATATTTTTCATAGTACAGATTTTGCATTGGTACATATGGAACGCTTGCCCAATATCGGTTCAGACCATTTTCCCGTCTATGTGGTGTTGCAAACAGGCAGGGTATTTGAGCAAATCCAAGAAGAATTAGAGCAAACAGATGAAGATGAACAAGAAGCGCAAGAGGCTATTCAGGAGGGTATAGAAAAAGCTGAGGAAGAGGAGAAGATTGTGACTGATGAAATCGCCCGTGATTATAAGGATGGTACGAAGGCACCTTGATTTTGTTTGATTTAAGAGAAAAGTGTAAGAAATAGCTTACACAGCTTTCGGCTTCTGACGAATGGTCAGGTCAAGTGTATTGACTTATTCTTTGTTCATCGGCACATGGAACTGGGAACGGAACATCCCACTAAGGAAGACGAAGCCGATGGAAGCATCACGGAACGGATGCAGGAAAGGAAAGCCAATAAAAAATAAAAAGAATACTTGTGAAAGCACAACCTCATAGACCCGAGTTTTGCAGGATGCAGAACTCGGGTTTTGCTTTTGTGATATACATATTTTTGCTTTTCTTTTGATCAATTTCTTTATACAGTGTGCCAAGAAAAAAGAGATGAATTTCCAATAAAAATATAGGTATGAGGCGTTCTATGCTGTCCGAATGGCACCAGAAAATATTGCAGATTACACACTTATCTACCGATGCACTTTCAATTTACCTTGGCTTAATCCTGTTCGTTTTTGTGGCCTTTTGCCACCACCGCCAATTGAAATCACATTATGCGATTTGGACCGTTGTAGTCGTCGCAGTGGGGTTGGAGTTGTTTAATGCACGGCATGATATTTTAGATAGAGGCTATTGGCGTATAGGGCAAAGTTTGCAACATATTTTGAATGTATTGTTACTGCCGCTAATCCTCTGGTTAATGGCCCGATACCGAGTATGGAAGGGTTGAATCACCATTGAGTCAATCATAATAAAAAAGGATATTGTGCATTTCACAATATCCTTTCTAGATGATGATCGAGTTGCTGAATTAAAAATATTTCCCGAGCGTTATCCTGCACAGCAAAGATCTATGGCGAGGAGTCAATTAAGCTGAATGCTGAGAGGCTACTTGTGTATACAACTCCAAAGTCTGGTCACACATCTCTTTTAAACTAAACATACTGATAGGCTGCACGTGTTGTGGTTGGTCTAAATGCAACTTTAAGGTATTGAGTAATTGTGTTTCATTATCGACAGTGACTAAACCTTGCGGATAGGCATTGGATAAAATTTCAGCCACACCACCACGGTTCCAACCAATCACAGGTGTACCTACAGACAGTGCTTCGAGTACGGTCCGTCCAAAGGTTTCCGCTTGGCTCGACAAAGATAAAACCAAATCGCTAAAAGCTAACCATTCACGGATATCTGAACGGTGACCGACAAAACTAATCCGATCACTCAGTCCTTTCGCCGCAATGCTGTCTTGCATTTCTTGTAAATAAGCTGCTTTTTTCGGATCAGCACCCCCGACTACCACCGCATGTACGTCGGGATACTGTGCTTGTAGCTGTTCCATTAAATGGATCAGGGTTTCATGACCTTTCAAACGGGTGATACGGCCTGGTAAGCAAATCAGACGTTTATTTTCCAGTTCAGGGAAGTCTTTTAGCGTTTGATTGAGCCACTGTGCTGGGGGTTGATAGTCATGTGGAAAAGCAGCAGGGTCAATGCCACGATAAATACGCACAATGTTCTCGGTAGGACAGTTTTTGTAGTTGTCCATGATGTATTTGACAACACTATCCGAGACCGCAATGACTTTTTCAGCCTGTGTCATGATTTGACTGTAGCGATTTATTGAATAAAAGCCATGTACAGTTGAAATCAGGTGAGGTCGCTTGTTAGCTGGAATCCCTTTGAGGGCAAAATGCGTGAGCCACGCGGGGACACGTGAGCGCACATGCACGATATCTGGTTGATGTTGCTCAATCAGTTTACGTAGTGGACGAATTTGCCATAAGCTTGATAAGGCTTTTTTATGGATTGCGAGTGTGAGATGAGTTGAGCCTTCAGCTTCCAGTTGAGCCACCATACGGCCACCATTTGAAACCACTAATGACTCATGACCGGCGGTCACTAAAGCACGAGCTATTTCTAAGGTTCCTCGCTCGACACCACCACTGTTCAATTCAGGTAAAAGCTGCATCACTTTCATAGCATTTCTCTTTTTTATGTGCTGAGTTGAACTCAATAGATTTTGTCATAGCCTTGTGGGCGGGTTTTAAAGCGGCGATGGAACCACATGTATTGCGTCGGTGCGATTCGCAGCTGATTTTCAATAATTTTATTGGTTCGTACAGCATCCGAAACTTCATCGTCACTCGGAAAATTGTCTATAGCTGGTTCAATCAGCACATGATATTGAGGGTTGCTGATGTCGCCATCTCGATAAAAATACAACGGGATCGACACGGCTTTAGCAATTTTTAATAAGCGACGATGCGCAGTAACAGTGGCTGCGGGAGTACCAAAAAACGGTGCCATGACCCCTTGTTTTAAACCAAAGTCCTGATCAGGACTGTACCAAATGGCATGGCCATTTTTCAGATTACGAATCAGGCCACGCATATCATCATGGTCGATTTGGTTGGCATAGATGGTGGCACGGCAACGCACAATCAACATATCCAACAGCGGATTATTTTGCGGACGATAAACCACATCCGGCTCAAAGAACTGTGCGCATAAATAGCCACCAGCATCGAGCAGGGTAGAATGTGTGCCGAGAAGCAAAATACCTTTGCCTTCAGCTTGTGCATTTTGAATATGTTCTAAGCCTTCAATTTGCACCCGATTTTTGAACCACTGCGGGCTGTACCATGCATTTAAGGTTTCAAAAATACCAATCATTTGGTCGATAAAAACCTGTCTTGCATTGGCTTCAACCTGTTCTGCCGTCCATTCAGTAAAGCAAACTTCCAAGTTGCGAATCGTGGTTTTACGACGTGACTTAAGATTGTTAAATGCGACAGAGCCGAGGAATTGCCCAAGTCGATACTGAATTGCCCACGGAAGAATCGCCAAAATCATAAGAAATACAATCCCTATCCATATTCCCCAATACTGCGGAAGTAAGAAAGACCATTGGAATTTTCCGGGTTGATATGTTGGCTTTTGACTCATAGGGCTAAATCAAAGATTAAAAAATAGGGTTCAGTTTAGCATGAAGCTGAATTGAAAGAGAAAGTTCAACCTCATGCTGCATCAGACTTAACCTTTGACTAAACCGCCATCGACAATCAAATTCTGCCCGGTGACCGCACGTGAGTAAGGGGACAAGAACATCATGATGGCCGCAGCAAATTCTTCAGGCGTGGTCACTGTGCGTAAAGGTGTTGATGCCGCAATTAAATCAAACACGGCATCGGGCGTCGCTTTACTGGCATCGGTGCTTTGTAATAAGCCACCTGAAAGCATATTCACATTAATCCCAAACTCACCCAGCTCATGCGCCGCTGTGCGAGTGAAGGCCAAAAGTGCCGCCTTTGCTGCAGTGTAGTCGTGGTAAGGCACGACAGGGTTTTGTACCAGGTTGGTACCAATATTGACAATGCGACCAAAACCCTGTGCTTTCATCTTGGGAAGCGCCGCTTGAGTGGTGTTGAGTGCAGCGACGACTGCGCCATCAAACTGTTGCTGTAAGTGCTGTGCAGTCAGTTCTTCCATTTTAGGACGGGCATCGCCATTAAATTGAAAATGGATGAGGGCATTATTCACGACAGAGGTGATTGCGGTACCAAAATGTACTTCCGCCGCCGCAAAAAGCTGTTCTACTTGAGCTTTATCGGTGACATCTGCTTGATAGGCAAACACTTGCTGAGGAAATGCGGTCGCCAACTGTTCTGCTGCAGTTTGACTGGATAGATAGTTCACGACCACGCGTGCGCCTTCAGCAATTAACGTTTGGCTAATTGCCAAACCGAGGCCACGTGCGCCCCCTGTAACCAAGACAATTTGATCTGAAATTTGCATGCTCGTGACTCAATCTTATGTTGAACGTCACCATAGCAAGCTTTTCACATTAGCGGAATCGTCTTTACAGACGCTGTATACTCCAATTTGAAACTGAGTTATCCGATCTAATAATTCAGCCGAGTCATATGACAAAAAAAAGCCGTATCGAAATACGGCTTTTTCTTTGCGGAATATTTGTAGATTTAGCCTTTAGCAAGCGTTTCTAGCTCATCTAAACGTTCCATTTTTTCCAGCATTTCGTCATCAATTTCAGCTAGACGTTGTGATGCTTTGGTCGCAGCATCGGCGTCAGTCATGAACCAAGAACCGTCAGCTAATTTTTCAGACAATTCAGCTTGCTCTTGTTCCAATGCTTCAATTTCAGTCGGCAGTTGTTCTAGGGCACGTTGGTCTTTATAGCTGAGCTTGACTTTTTTAGGCACCGCAGCGGCAGCCGCTGCTTCGGCTTTAGCCATGGCTTTTTTCACATCGCTTTTTTGATCCATGACAGTTTGGTCAGGACGCTGTTCCAAATAGTCTTGGTAACCGCCGATGTATTCATCGATTTGACCTTTACCATCAAAGACCCAAGTTGAAGTCACCACGTTGTCCATAAATGCACGGTCATGCGAAATCAGTAACAGTGTGCCTTTGTAAGCACTGAGCATTTCTTCTAACAGTTCAAGAGTCACCATATCCAAGTCGTTGGTCGGTTCGTCCATTACGATAAGGTTCGATGGTTTCAGTAGAAGCTTAGCCAACAGAATACGGTTACGCTCACCTCCAGACAGTGCTTTAACTGGTGTACGTGCGCGTTCTGGAGAGAATAAGAAGTCTTGTAAATAACTGTAGATGTGACGACGGTTACCGTTTACATCGACATGGTCTGAGCCTTCAGAGACGTTATCTTTCACTGATTTTTCAAGATCAAGTGCATTTCGAAGCTGATCAAAGTAAGCAACTTCAAGCTGTGTACCTGTTTTTACTGTACCAGTATGTTCTTGCTCACCCAAAATAGCTTTGATAAGAGTGGTTTTACCCACACCGTTGTCACCGACTAAGCCGATACGGTCACCACGTAATACCAGTGCCGAGAAATCTTTGATGATTGGCGCGCTGTTGCCAAATTGCACAGCTAAGTTTTCAATTTCAAAGACCACTTTACCTGAGCGCTGCGCATCTTGCGTTGCCATGCTCACTTTGCCTTGTTGTGAACGGCGCGCTTTAGACTCTTCACGCAATGCTTTTAAGGCACGAACACGACCTTCGTTACGGGTACGACGCGCTTTAATGCCCTGACGAATCCATACTTCTTCTTCAGCGAGTTTTTTATCGAATAGCGCATTTTGCTTTTCTTCAGCTTCCATTTGCTGAGCTTTGAGTTCGAGGTAACGTGAATAGTTGCCTTCATAGCTACGCAAAATGCCGCGGTCAAGTTCCACGATACGAGTCGCAATATTGTCGACAAATGACCGGTCATGCGAAATAAACAACAGAGTTAAGTTGTTTTGATCGAGTAAGAATTTTTCGAGCCATTCAATACTTTCAACGTCCAAATGGTTAGTCGGTTCGTCGAGTAGCAATACATCGGGCTGCGTTAAGAGAGCACGTGCCAATAGAACACGACGCTTACGACCACCAGACAAATCTGCAAGGTCAGCTTCTGGGTCTAGGCCCATTTTACTGAGGATAGCATTCACCTTGGTTTCAAGTGACCAGCCATCCATTTGATCCATCTGATGTTGTAGGTTGCCCATGCGCTCACAGGCGTCCATATCACCGAGTACGCAGGCTTCGCTGGCTTCATGATAAGCACGTAATACAGTTGCAGCTTCACCTGCACCATCGGCAACAATATCAGCAACTTTGCCCGAATCCATGGGTACATCTTGCGCAAGCATTGAAATCGTAATGCCATTTTGCAATGAAACTTCACCGCCGTCTGGCAATAAAGTTCCCTCAATCAGTTTAAGTAAAGTAGACTTACCTTCACCATTACGACCGATTAAACACACTCGTTCGCCACGCTCTAAACTGAAGTTCGCGCCGTCGAGTAGGGAAGGTCCGCCAAACGCAAGCTGGACGTCCCTTAAAGTAATATAGGCCATAATGTTTCCTGAAATCTTATATGAGGAGTGTAAATTGACTACACAACAAAATCTTGATGAACAGGCGTCATTTTCCGCACCCATTGAAGATTTGCAAGTCCGAATTGCATTTTTAGATGATTTAGTTGATCAACTGAATGATCAAGTTGCGCGTCAAAACGCCGAAATCGCTGATTTAAAGAAACAAATGCAGATGTTGTATCGTCGTATTGAATCGGCAGATTTATCTGAAGGTATTGCGGCATTTGACCCGATGACCAACCGCCCACCGCATTATTAATGTCGATTTTGAATGACAGGCAGATGACGAATCAGCGCCAA
Organism: Acinetobacter sp. YH12097; assembly: GCF_013419225.1. Lineage (NCBI taxonomy): Bacteria > Pseudomonadati > Pseudomonadota > Gammaproteobacteria > Moraxellales > Moraxellaceae > Acinetobacter > Acinetobacter sp. YH12097. The sequence goes on from NZ_VPAN01000020.1 coordinate 31,306, forward strand.
AGCTGTGGATTGGTGTAAATTTATTTGACCTTTTGCAGCGTGACAGGTCTAATGCACCGCATCTGCTGATCGAAACCCATTATTTCATCTCATGAGTCAAAAAGTTGTCCTGCTAGATTTGGAAAATAACCCGCCCACAGCAAATCTATTGCGCAATATCATTGAACATTACAGTACTTTGTATGTGTTTAGCTGCAATGGAAAATTTGAATATGCACTTGAAGATTTAACTGAAATTGCAGGGTGGATCGCGAGTGGTCAATTGGTGGTTTTGGATATTCCAGAAACGCCGCAAAAAGAATTTGAATATGCGGTGATTGTGGGGCAACTGATGGCCTTGATGGATCCAGATGCGCATATTGAAGTGATTTCAGCGATGCCGGATATTGCATTACTGATGGAACAATTGGATGGCTCTGGACTCAGCGCACATCTCATTCAAATTCAGTCAGAACAAGAAGTTTCACATAAAGTGAAGTATAAAATTCCTGACCTAGAAACCATTCGGAATAAACCTGATTTATTACTGATTAAACACTATTGTGATGGTCTGGAAAAACTCAGTGGCAAACCCAACAGTTTGGATAAACTGAAAAACTCACTGATGAATATTTTGCAAGTCTCTAGCGAAAAAGCTCAGCATTTGGTCGGTATGTTGATCAATCTAAAAATCGTCAAACGCTTTGATGAGCAAATTTCGATTCGAAAAAAAGTACTCAAACAATGGGTGCAGCTAGATTTAAATGCGACTGCTGAAACAGCATTGCCGATAAAAACAGACCTGAATGCATTTTCTGCTTCACTCGAAGATCAAACCTCAAATACTGATGATACGGCATCGATGATTCAGGCTGCACAACAAGGCTTATTTAAAAATTTCAATAAAATTGATCCTGTGCAAATGGAAGTGATCCGAAAATTGCATGAATTAAAGTCAGATAAACCAAAAGATATCTACGCCTTACGTGATTTATTGGAGCAAATGTTCCCACAATCTGATGTTCGACTATTACTTAAAGAGTTGATCGAAAAAGGATATATCTATTGGAATGGTCACGAAGTGCTGTATAGCCACGAGATGTTCCTGAATTAATTTTATCGAGTGAACTTGCGTTTTATATTGCGCTTATGCAACTCTAATAAAGGAATATAAAGGTTGTGCTATGGAAAATACTGGAATCTGGGTTACCGTTTTTATTGTGGTCTTTGTACTTGGGTCGATTTTTGGACTTCGAGTAAATCCTAGAGAAAAAGCCTTGGGCATTATGCGCGAGAAGGCGCGTAAGATGGGGCTGCACCCACGTTTAGTGGCTGCACCTGCTTGGACCAAGATTCCAATGGCTTCTGAAAAACGTGCCAGTATGGTGGCGTATTACAGTGTGCTGATTCCAGATGCGCGTTTGCCTTTAATGCGTGCTTTAGTGGTCGATGACAAACTTGAACTGGTACATGGTGATGACAAGTTCAAGGATTTAGCCATTACATTAAAGGGCATTTATGCTATTGATATGCAGGCAAACTGTGTAGGACTCTATTGGAACGAAGAATCTGACTTAAGAGCCACACAGCTTGAAGATATGAAAGCATTTTTACATTCATTGGCTGAACTTTAAATTTTAAAAAACCTATTAAACAGGAATGATGGTTAACTATGGCGAACGCTCCTCGGTCCACATCTAAAAGTACCACAGCAAAATCTGCCGATGCTGGGAAAAAGCGTGCGTTAGTGATTGTGGAATCGCCTGCAAAAGCGAAAACAATCAATAAATATTTGGGCTCTGATTACATCGTAAAATCATCGGTGGGTCATGTCCGTGATTTACCTACAGGCGGCTCGAGTAAAACAGCAGAGAAAAAGCCAGTAACTCGTGCGAAATTAACTGAAGCTGAAAAAGCCAAAAAAGCACAAAAAGCTTTGGTTAATCGTATGGGTGTAGACCCTGAAAATGACTGGAAGGCACAGTACGAAGTCCTACCGGGTAAAGAACATGTTGTTGCGGAACTGAAAAAGCTTGCATCGCAAGTTGACGAGGTCTATCTCGCAACGGATATGGATAGGGAAGGAGAAGCAATTGCTTGGCATTTAAAAGAAGTAATTGGCGGTGACGACTCACGTTATCAACGTGTGGTGTTCAACGAAATTACCAAAAATGCCATCCAAGAAGCGTTTAAACATCCTTCTCGCCTGGATACAGATAAAGTCAATGCTCAGCAAGCCCGTCGTTTCCTCGACCGTATTGTGGGCTTTATGATCTCGCCACTCTTATGGGAAAAAATCGCCCGTGGTTTATCGGCAGGTCGTGTGCAATCTGTGGCTGTTAAACTTGTGGTTGAGCGTGAACGTGAAATTCGTGCCTTCGTTCCAGAAGAATTTTGGCAAGTTTTTGCAGATACCAAGTCGAAGAAAGACGATATCCGCTTAGAAGCGGTGAAGCAAAATGGCAAGACTTTAAAACTGCACAATAAAGCTGAAACGGATGCTTTACTGAACCTGATTAAAGATGCCGACTACACAGTTTCAGCACGTGAAGACAAACCAACCAAGGTTAATCCAAGCGCGCCTTACATCACGTCTACATTGCAACAAGCAGCAAGTACACGTTTAGGTTTTTCTGTGAAGAAAACCATGATGTTGGCACAGCGGTTATATGAAGCCGGCTTTATTACCTACATGCGTACAGACTCAACATTCTTGAGTGATGACGCTGTAAATATGGTTCGTGGTCATATTGAAACTGAGTTTGGTCAAAAATATTTACCGGCTAAACCAAATCGCTACGGCAATAAAGCTGGTGCGCAAGAAGCCCATGAAGCGATTCGTCCATCAAATGTCGCGCTAAAAGGCGATAGTTTGGTGGGTGTAGAGCGTGATGCACAGCGTCTTTATGACTTGATCTGGCGTCAGTTCGTTGCATGTCAAATGACCCCTGCAGAATATTTATCATCAACGATTTTAGTCAATGCCAATGGCGTCGAACTCAAAGCCAAAGGTCGTACATTGGTCTTTGATGGTTTCACTAAAGTGCGTGGCCAAAACAAATCGGATGATGATGTACTGCTTCCTGCTGTAAAAGTCGGTGAATTACTGAAACTTGAAAAATTAGACCCATCTCAACACTTTACTAAACCACCTGCGCGCTTCACTGAAGCATCATTGGTCAAAGAGCTTGAGAAAAAAGGGATTGGTCGTCCATCGACGTATGCTGCGATTATCTCAACCATTCAAGACCGTGGTTATGTGAAGCTCGATAACCGTCGTTTGTTCGCCGAGAAAATGGGTGAAATCGTGACAGACCGTCTCGATGAAAACTTCAATAACTTGATGAACTATGCATTTACGGCAGATCTTGAAGGTCAGCTAGATAAAGTCGCCGATGGTGATCGTAACTGGAAAGAGTTACTCAATAGCTTCTACGGTGATTTTAAAACACGTTTAACCACAGCTCAGGGTGAAAATGGCATGCGCCGTAATTTACCTGTAGAAGTGGATGCGGTGCACTGTAAAGAATGTGACCGTCCGATGCAGATTCGTACAGGGACTACAGGCGTGTTCTTGGGTTGTTCAGGTTATAACTTACCGCCAAAAGAGCGTTGTAAGGGAACTTTAAACCTGACACCTGTAGAATCATTGGCTGCACTGTCTGACGATGACTCGGCTGAAACAGCAGATTTAATGTCGAAAAAACGCTGTCCAATCTGTGAAACAGCCATGGATAGCTATGTGATTGATGGTGGTCGTAAGTTGCATATCTGTGGTAATAACCCAGACTGTGCTGGTTTTGAGCTTGAAGAAGGTGAGTTCAAAATCAAAGGTTATGATGGCCCAACCATTCCTTGTGACAAATGTGATGGCGAAATGCAATTGAAAACTGGCCGTTTCGGTCCTTACTTTGCATGTAATAGCTGTGACAATACACGTAAAGTGTTGAAGAGCGGTCAGCCTGCACCTCCACGTGTAGATCCAATTAAAATGGAGCACTTACGTTCAACCAAACATGATGACTTCTTTGTCCTTCGTGATGGCGCAGCAGGTTTATTCTTAGCTGCAAGTAAGTTTCCGAAAGTACGTGAAACCCGTGCGCCTAAAGTGGCTGAACTACGTTCTGTCGCAGATCAGTTGGATGCGAAATATCAGTTCATCTTGCAAGCACCGGATGTAGATCCTGAAGGAAACCCAACATTGGTGAAATTCAGCCGTAAGAACCAAGCACAATATATTGGTTCTGAAAATGCTGAAGGCAAACAAACCAAATGGTCTTTGGTGTACCAAGATGGTAAGTGGGTTGAAGCTTAAGCTTTAAAATCAATAAAATGCTGACTTCGGTCGGCATTTTTTATGTCAGAATTAATCAAAATTTAAATGATAAAAATGATTGGGGGGAATAGTGGAAATTCAAACGAAAAAGTTTGCTGTACTCATAGATGCGGATAACTCATCGATCAATGCTATTCCATCTGTGTTGGAAGAGGTTGCAAAATATGGAATAGCAAGTGTTAAACGCGTTTATGGAGATTGGAGCAGCGAAACCTTAAAAAATTGGCGTGAAGTCTTACTTCCTCATGCAATCACACCTGTTCAGCAGTTTGCTTACACAAAGGGCAAAGATGCAACGGATATGATTTTGATCATTGATGCGATGGATTTGCTGTACGCAGGTGCATTGGATGGCTTTTGTATTGTTTCAAGCGACAGTGATTTTACCCCTTTAGCATCTAGAATTCGTGAAAATGGGCTAAGTGTTTACGGCTTTGGAAAAAAGTCGACGCCAGAGGCATTTAAAAAAGCATGTGATAAATTTATTTATGTTGAAAACTTACTGCAAGATAATGAGCTAAAAAATACTGAAGAAGATCTTATTGTTTCACCAATTAAAGAAGTCATTGAAAATACAAAAGTAAGTGAACCAAAGCCATCTGTACAGATTAAAGAGAATACACTCACTGAAATCATTGATAAACCCACTTTAAATTTGATTTATAAAGCTGTGAAAGATAATGCGGATGACAGTGGTTGGGCATATTTAGGTCTAGTTGGAGGGTATATCAATGCGGTAAAGTCGGATTTTGATACTAGAAATTATGGACATGAAAAACTTTCAGGTCTGGTTAAGGCTTTAGGCGTGTTTGAAACGAAATTAGTTGGGAGCCAAATGTTTCTCAGAAAAAGAAGCTTTAGTACTTTCATACGATTAGTGCAGAAAGCGATTAATCAAAATGCTAATGAAAGTGAATGGGTTGAATTAAGCATAATCATTCAAAATTTAGAAAATTCAGATTTAAATATTCGAAATTATGAAGAAGCAATAGAATCAATAAATAGCGAATGGTTGGATTTTAAAATAGAAAAATCCAAAAAATTCATAAAAATTAAAAGACTAATAGCTTGATTAAGTAGATTGGGTATACCATCAATGTGGAAAAAAATTCGGGTACTGTGCTTATTGCTGATTTTACTAGTGGTCGCAGTCAATACCTATAAAGACAAAAATCAAGACTGGAGTAAACCGATCTTTGTGTTGTTGCATCCGATTAATGCAGATGGCCGAGAGAGCACACAAGCTTATATACAGCAGCTCTCTGTCAATGATTTAAACGATGTTCAACAATATTTACAAGCGACAGCACAGAAATACCGAGGGCAACCGACTTATGTGTATTTTAAGTTAGGTCGTGAGCTGAAAGTTTTACCTCCCAAAGTACCCAATGATGCTGGCATGTTGGACGTTATCTTATGGAGTTTGAAATTCCGCTACTATGCTTGGCAGCAGCATGAAAATGTAGATGGTGTTTCGAGTGTCACGCTATTTTTAAATTATTATGATCCGACTCAAACCAAAGAACTTAAACATTCCACAGCTTTGGAAAATGGTCGAATTGGATCGGTGAATATATTTGCATCGAATAAACAGACAGCGCAGAATAAAATCGTTTTAGCCCATGAGTTATTACACGCTTTTGGTGCAACTGATAAATATGATTTGGCCACAGGTCAGCCTATCTTCCCTGTCGGTTATGCAGAACCTGAGCGGCAGCCTTTGTTTCCACAAAGTAAAGCTGAACTAATGGCTGGGCACATTCCAACTTCACAGACGCAAAGTAAAATGCCTGAAGATTTAGCTGATACTGTGGTGAATGACGTCACAGCGATTGAAGTGGGATGGAAAAAATAATGTGGATAAAGCATATTTTATCCACAGCTTCAAGTGGCAGTGTGGATAAGATTTGGACTTTTCTTTTATTTTTCTTCATCATGAAGTTGCATAATCCATTGAATAACGAATAATTTGAGAAAAAACATGAGAACAGTAGGCAACGATTTAATTCGCAGTCAGCTCCATGAAAACCGTAAGTGGTATCTCGGTTTAGGTGCTTTATTGGTGGTCTTCGGATTGGTCCTTTTGGCAGCTTTGCCATTCGCGACAATCACTGTCATTTATATTTTTGGTGTGCTGATGATGTTAGGTGGTGTAATCCACTTCATTGCAGCATTTAAAATTTTTGAAGGCGGTTACCGCTGGTTCTGGGCACTATTTGGTGTGCTGTATTTGGTCGCAGGCTATTATGCATTTTCAACGCCTGTCAAAACGGCCATTGTCCTGACCAATTTATTGGCGATTATTTTGATCATTGCAGGGGTCATTCGTATCTTTAATGCTGTGCTATTTCGAGCATTTCAAGGTTGGGGATGGACACTATTTTCAGGTCTATTGACCTTGATTACGGGTGTGATCATTTTGATGTCGCCTGATGCGCCATTTTGGGTATTAGGATTATTCTTGGCGGTTGATATTTTATTCCAAGGGGTCAACTACCTTACTTTGGCTTCTTATATTCGACGTGAAGTGCCGAAAAGCTCGGCAGAGCAGTAAGCTGCTTGCGGATCTGATAAATAAAAAAAGAGTGCTGAGGCACTCTTTTTTTTATTCACTTTTAATGTGTACAACCCGTTAAGGTTTAACGCTATAGCGGCTACTAATTGCAATTCGGTTCCATGTGTTGATCACAATAGCCAGCCATTCCACGGCACTGATTTGCTCATCTGTTAAAAAGGGCAAAGCATCTTCATAAACTGCATCGGGAACTTGGCCTTCAGCAATTAACGTGATCGCTTCGATCAAGCTTAAAGCCGCACGTTCTTTTTCATCGTAGTACGCAGTTTCACGCCATGCATTGAGTAGGCTAATACGTTCAATGCTTTCACCTGTTTTAAGTGCATCTTGCGCATGCATGCGAATACAGAACGCACATTCGTTGATTTGGGATGCACGTAATTTGAGTAAATGAGCTAATCCTTCACTTAGGCCAGCTTCATTTATTTTTTTCATTGCCAGTGCATCAAGTTCTGCGACTTTTTTATATAGCTCAGGTGCAGACTGACCTAGATTGATTCGTGACATTTCGAGCCTTTCTGATGTTTTTAGATATACCTGCTATTTTAAAACCGTTATGGTTGAGGACAAGTTTTATTTTGAGCATTTAGATGACCACTTTTGTTCTTGCGCCCGATTCATTTAAAGAAAGTATGAGTGCTCAACAAGCCTGTGACGCGATGCGGCGTGCAATTTTAAAACTCATACCTGATGCAAATGTCATCGCTGTGCCAATGGCAGATGGCGGTGAGGGAACTGTGGATGCGTTACTCAGTGCTTGCCACGGTCAAAAAGTGCCGATAGCGCTTACAGGTCCTTTGCCCAATCAACGTGTGACGACGTATTTCGGTTTGATTGACGGAGGAAAAACCGCAGTGATTGAAATGGCAAAAGCCAATGGAATTCATCTTGTCGATATGGCTCAGCGAAATCCATTACTGACGTCAACTTATGGTACGGGCGAAATGATCAAGGCTGCTCTAGACTTTGGAGTAAGTAAAATTATCATTGGCTTGGGCGGGAGTGTGACCAATGATGGCGGTGCAGGTATGGCGCAGGCCTTGGGGGCGCAATTTTTAGATGAAAATGGCTTCGAAATAGCAGTTTGTGGTGGTTATCTGGATCAAATTAACAGTCTTGATTTGACGCAGCTCGACTCACGTTTAGCGCATACAGAAATTATCATTGCCAGCGACGTCATTAATCCACTATGTGGTGAAAATGGTGCATCCCATATCTTTAGCCCGCAAAAAGGTGCAACGCAGGAGATGGTGCGTCAGTTAGATCAGAACCTCAGTCATTATGCCGATGTGGTTGAAGCGACATTGGATTGTGCTTTACGTGCTGTCGCAGGTGCAGGCGCTGCAGGTGGATTAGGTTTTGGGTTGATGGCTTTTGCAGGTGCATCGATGCAATCAGGTGTGGAATTGGTCATTGAACAATGTCAGTTGAATGAAAAAATAGCACAGGCAGATTATGTGCTGACAGGTGAAGGGAAAATTGATCATCAAACTAAGTTCGGTAAAACGCCATTTGGTGTGGCGCAAGTTGCAAAAAAGTATAATAAACCTGTGATCGCCTTTACTGGTCTAGTGGGTGAGGGGATAGCAGAACTCTATGATTTAGGTTTCACACAGATTGTTGGGATTAATCCACCAGATTGTAAGTTGAAAGATACATTAAAAAATGCAGAAACATACTTAGAAAAAAGTTGTAAAGATCTCATCAATTCTATATGTAAAAGATCAGAACCTACTCCTCTTAAGATGGATCGGTTCTGAAAAGTGTTACTTCTATAAGCGATTTTCTAAATAGTGCTGTGCAAATGTAACTTCTGCTTGGTACTCGGTTAGATTTTGCGGTTTAGGGAGACGAATATTAGGTGCAATACCAATGTCGTCAATTTGCTGCCCGGTACGGCGGTGGATAAATGTGGTTGCATAATACAGTGTGAATTGTTGAGATGGCGTTTTGATGGTTCGAATATTTGAAGCATCTAAAGCCCCATAAGTGTTACGCCCCATGACTAAAACATTCGGATTTTGACGTGCGGTTAAAATAAACATTTCACACGAACTACCGCATTCTTCATCTGACAGAATAACAACTTTTTGGGGCGTAGCTTTGACGTCTGAATGGGCGATCACATATTTTTCCTCTTTCTGCTTCGTCATCCCAACCCAGCTATTTTTATTGCTTTCAAGTTTAGCAATCATACGATTAAATTCTACCTTGATTTCCCCATCAGGTAAGGTTTTGGCTGTTTCTTTCCATGATTGAATATTATCTGTAGATGCATAAATTTGGGGCATTTCAAACCAATACTCAGCTGCTCCCAAAAGTGGATAAAGGGGTTGTGCTGATGTATCAAATCCGCCTGAGTTTTTGCGTAGATCAAGAATTAAATAACGTGCGTCTAACACTTGGTTTTGATTGTCTTGAATGATCTTTTCAAGTTGATCTTGAACAGACAAAGCAAAAGTTGGGATGGTAATTAAGGTTGTCTGCTCAGATAATTTTTGCGTGGTCACGAGATTGCTTGATTGTATTGTTGAACTCTCTGTGATGGCTTCTGATATGGTTTTTCGGCCTAAGTTCAGATGGCCTTTACGGATAGATTTCAGAAAGTGATTGGTGATTTCTTTACAGGCATCGACCGAATTTACTTGTGTAATTTTAGCGTTTTGCTCATTTATGACCTTTTGAATATTTTCTGGATAGTTGTCCCAGTTTTTTGCTCGAATACCCGCATCATTTTTGAGTATAAATTCAGAGCTAAAGTTAAAATCTTTTTGGCACTCACTAGGTGTCATGGGGCTAAGTTTATCTGCAGCTTGAATACTTGGACATGGAAAAAAACTACTACTCAGTACCAACAGAGAAAGCTGTGAAAATCTATTGAACATGTCATGATTCCTAGAGACGGTTATTTTCTAAATTTATAAGCCTATGGATTTAAATAGGTCTTTGTTTTTCTAATGATATTGATTTGTAAATCTACTGATTTTTTACTGTATAAACAATGAAAATTTTAAATGAATAGTCATGGTTAAAACGGTGTGTTTCCGCGTCAAGTTGAGTCACTTTGTAGTCGTCTACGCTGTGAATTTAGGGTAGCTCTGTTAAACTACCAATTCACATAGCACGATGAGACACCATGAGTTTAGCCAACCTGATTGATGAATTAAATCCTCAACAAAAACAAGCCGCAACAACAGAAGCACAGCATAGCTTGGTTTTGGCAGGAGCAGGTTGTGGTAAAACCAAAACCATCGTGGCGCGTGCAGCTTATTTAATTGATCAAGGCGTGCCTGCCAATCAAATTCAAATTTTGACTTTTACTCGCCGTGCGGCCAGTGAAATTGTCGCTCGTGTGGAGCTGGCTCTGGGTGAGCAAGCCAAAGGGCTACGCGCATCAACCTTTCATACTTTTTGTATGTACCTATTGCGCCGCATTCCAAAAGCCTTTGGCCTAGAACAGTTTTCGATTATTGATCGTGATGATCAACTCATGATGTTCCGCCTGATTCGTGGTCGTGATGATAAGAAAAACCCCAATCACTTGCCTAAGCCGAAAGAACTCTGTGATCTGTATTCCTTTGCACGGAATACGCGCCAAAAACTCAGCATTGCCATGGAAAAGCAAATGCCTGAGTATTTTGCGTTGAAAGATCAAATCGCGGATATCATGAAAGAATACGAAGCTCGTAAACGTGCGCGTAGTTTTTTAGATTATGACGATATCTTGGCGATTGTGGCGAAAGCCTTGGCGGAATCAGATGGACTGGTCGATTATGTCGCTTCAATTTGTCGCCACATGTTGGTTGATGAAATGCAGGATACCAATCCGCTGCAATGGGCGTTACTTGAGCCACTAAAGGAACGTGTCAGTTTGTTCTGTGTCGGCGATGATGCACAGTCCATTTACGGCTTCCGTGGTGCAGACTTTGAAAATATTCATCATTTCAAAGAGCGGGTACCCGACGCACAGATTTTTAAACTTGAAAAAAATTATCGTTCAACCCAAGAAATTTTAGACCTGTCGAATTGGTTGTTGGATGAAAGCGAAATTAAATATGACAAACGCTTAGATGCCTATCGTGGTGAAGGGATTAAGCCGAAAATGCATATTTTCCCGAATGAGTTTGATGAAGCCAAATGGATTGCCATCGACATCAAAGAGCGTCATTACCTCGAAGGCAGCAAATGGTCGGATCATATGGTGCTTGTGCGTTCAAGCTTTGCCGCCCGTCATATTGAAGCAGCTTGTATTGCCGCAAACGTGCCGTATCGCTTTATTGGCGGCATGAAATTACTAGAAACCGCACACGTAAAAGATTTACTGAGTGTACTGCGTGTAGTGGCTAATCCCTTAGATGATATTGCATGGATGCGTTTTCTGACGCTCTGGAATGGTGTGGGTGATGTTGGAGCCAGCAAACTGTCACAGCAGATTTTACTTGAGCCAGAAATGCAAGCCATTGCAACCAAGTTGGAAAAGTTTGGCAAAGTACCTGACCAAGCGATTCTGATGATGAAGCAAATGTCGGTGTTGAAAGATCAGGTCAAAGAATGTGTAAGCTTGGCTGTTCAAGCGATTTCTGAGCAGCTAGAAGAAAACTATAAAAAAGATTGGAACCGCCGTGTCGGGGATTTTGATCTGGTGAAACAATTGGCATCCAAACATACGCAGTTGAGTGAATTCTTAGAAGAATATGTCCTTGATCCAGTTTCCATTTCTGAAATTGAACGCCAATCTGACAGTGATGTCGTGACTTTAATTACCATTCATTCGGCAAAAGGAACGGAGCAAAAAGTCTGTTATGTGGCGAATGTCACACCAGGGCAATACCCGCATGCACGTGCTCAGGGTAATTTCGATGAGGTGGAAGAAGAGCGTCGCGTGTTATATGTGGCGCTGACACGTGCGCAAAATGAATTGATTTTGACCAAGCAAAACTTGAACCACTGGGCACGTGAAACTGTCGATGAGCAAGGCCGTAAAGTAGAAAGTTACTTTATGAATGATTTAACTCGAAATTTATGTAGTTTGGAAACACATTATAAAACCCGTCAGCAAACCGTAAAAAGTGCCTTAATCGAAAGAAAATCGATTAATTTAGATTTTGGTATCGATCTCGATTAAAATAGATTTTTGACGTGATTTACACGCAAGTTAAAAAGCAAAATAGACAAATGCTTTTTGATGATGCTGTCTATTTGGAAGATTGAATGAAAATTTTAGTACGTAACTTAGAGCGTTCAGTTACTGAAGCAGAATTGGTTGAACTGTTTAAACCATTTGGCGCAGTAGAGTCTGCTGTTGTTGTTATGGATGCAAGCACAGGTAAATCGAAAGGGTTTGGTTTTGTCGAAATGCCAAATGGTCGTGAAGCTGTAAAAGCGATTAAGGGCCTGAATACTTTGAAGGTCAAAGGTGCGGGTATTCGCGTAAAAGCGGCTGAAGATAAGCCTAAAGCATAAATTCAAAAAGGAGCGTTACGCTCCTTTTTTTATCGGTGATCTATGAAAAAACGCTACTCGGCCTTGTCGATTGTTGCGCCATCTGGTTCGAACATTGCGTGCGGACGTAAAACGCTTGAAGTCCGCTCATGGCAGCCTGAGCATTTGCCTTTAAAAGATTTAGTGATTGTGGAAAATCAACGCTACTTGTATGAAAGCGGAGATGAAGATATTGGACGTGCAGTGGCGATGGTCGATGTATATGACGTTCATGCATGGACTGAAACAGAGGTAGAGCAAGCGCAGGCGACATATTGGGCAGCAGGGTACTGGGCTTGGCGTCTGGAAAATATCAGGATGATTAATTAGGATATGCCTGTTCCCGCAAAGCATGACATTTATTTAATTGAAATCGATCATCCATAATATTTATTGTGAATTTCCTAAAAATCCGTTTAAGCTTATTCATGTAGAAAAACGCCAAAATTTAGGGAATTGTTCATGTCTCGTGTTGCTCGCTTTCATGCTGATCGTACCAATCAAAAGTTATATTTTACCCGTCTTGCATGTCAGCAAGCCGAGCAGACCGATCATGTTCAACAAGCTCAGGCTTATCGCGAAGCAGCGGTTTTTCATTTGCATGGTGCAGTACTTGCGTTTTTACAAGAGTTGGTGCGTTACTATCGTTTAAATGATCCTGCGCCCACGTTAAAGTCGATTGAAACGCTGATGGCTGAAAAAGGTCAGGTATCACCTGAAGTGACTGTTATGCAGCAATTGGCAAAGCAGGGTTTTATTGCAGAGCTGAAACGCGCACATCGTATGTGTCAGTATGCACCTGAACCGTCTGCACCAGAGCCAGAAGATGAAACGTCTTCAAATTTAATTATTAAAGTCACTCAAACACCGCAAGCATGGTTGCCAGATACCGCTATTTTGCGTGAATGGCATCGTGATCTAACCCAATTGATTGATGGATTTCGTAACGAGATGGTGGAATTCTAATCGGACTATTGCTACTTGAAATAAATTTATTTAACCCGATATAAGATTATCTAAGTAATACAAAGTGCAGATGCCTTTATCACCATGTTGCGCATGGAGGGATATATGTCTATAGAACAGTTGAAAGAACTCTTTGGGAACCAGGAAGCAATTTTAGAGCTGGTTCAATTGGAAGGTGGTGAGTTGGCATTGCGTAATGCAGGCTCAGAAAAAGAGCCTTTGGTGACTATCCAATTCAATGAAGAATTACGCAATATTTTGGGCGATCAAATGAGTGTGATCGCTCAGCAAATGATTCAGGCTGCATTGTTTGGTTTGTTAGAAAAACAAGTGGATGAATGGCATGCCGAAGTGGTCGATGAAAAGCCTAAATATATGAGCTAATCATATAGGCACTGATTTTTAGATCATGATGAAAACGTACCTTTCGGTGCGTTTTTTTATACCCAAAATGGCACTTAGACTGTGCCCAGTTCAGTAGGTGAGATCAGTATCGAACCTAAAAATACAATAAAGACCCCGATGAGCTGTAAGAAAAAAGGATTTTTGGCATCTTGCCAATACAGAATCAGAAAGACGATGGAAATGGGATAAAACAATAGACAGCCCAGCCCCCATAAAATACTGGTTTTAAATGCAGCGATGAGAAAGCCCAGACCGCCAATCAAAATAATGGCAAGGCCTAAATAGAGGATGTACATGTTTTTCTCGTTTCTCGTTTCTCGTTTCTCGTTTCTCGTTTGAAGTTTTTAAAAATGATGCTTCGTTTGATGCTTATTTTATCAATATGTTTTTTAAATTCAATTATTTGTAATTTTGAAAATGCTGAATTTTATCAGTTTAAAAAAAGGCGATGCTTAAATGCATCGCCTTTTTTGTATCGCCCCTAAGCGTTTTATTTAGGCACTTAGTGTGTCGGTGTTTGATGATGGGCAATTTGGATTTGATTTAAAATATGATTGCTCATATTTTTCGCCATTTCCTCTTTGGCATAATAAACCTCACCGACATTGTCGCGACGAATGACTTCAGCTTCTTCTTTGCTTTCCGCACAAACCAATACTTGGATAGACGGATTCAGCATTTTGGCAATGTCGACAATTTTATGAATATCTAAAATATCCATAGGTGAAATGACCAAAAGGCGTGCGTGTTGAATATGGGCTTGAATTAAAACGCCGGGTTCTGTTGCCACACCGGATACCGCAGCGATGCCTTTTTCCCGTAAGTTTTCCACGATTTCACGATTTTCTTCAGCAATAACCACTTTAATGTTTTCATTCATTAATTCACGGGTAATGCGACGACCGACTTCACCATGACCAATCAGTACCACCTGATCACGTAGATAATCCTGTGAGACCTCATCAGGCAACATGGCTAATGGGTCACTACTACGTTCCAGTAAACGGGCCAAATTCGAGCGCTCACGGATGAGTCGCTGCATAGGCTCGATTGCAGAAAATACAAATGAATTCAGCGTAATCGAGATTAATGCACCTGCCAGTATCAGGTTTTGTCCTTCCATAGAAAGGAGGTTTAGAGATACACCCAAGGTCGCCAAAATAAATGAGAACTCACCAATTTGCGCCAAGCTTGCCCCAACGGTTAATGCGGTATTGATGGGGTAACGGAAGAACAACACCAACGCCATTGCAGCGATGGTCTTACCAATCATGATAATGCCGACTACTGCTAAGACGTGAAGCGGTTGTTCAATCAAGATCCGTGGATCAAACAGCATGCCAACGGAGACGAAAAACAAAATCGAAAAAATTTCACGAAGCGGAAGAGTTTCTTCTTCAGCACGGTGACTAAAGTCAGACTCTTTGACCACCATACCGGCAAAAAATGCGCCCAGTGCCATGGATACACCAAATACCTTGTAGGCACCAAAGGCAATAGACACAGCTGCTGCAACCACGGTAAGCGTGAATAATTCACGTGAGCCTAAGCGTGCAACCACTTGCATAATCATTGGCACTAAGCGTTTACCAATGATTAGCATAAAGGCAATAAAACCTGCCACTTTGAGTAAGGTAATACCAAGGGTGAGCCAGATATTTTCATCTGCACTACTTTCTGTGAGTGGCTGTCCACCAAGCAATACTGCTGTGGCAGGGAGTAAGACCAGAACCAAGACCATGACCAGATCTTCAACCAAGAGCCAACCTACAGCAATTTTACCATTCACGGAGTTAAGTAAGCCTCGATCACCTAAGGCTTTGAGTAGAACGACAGTACTTGCACACGACAAACTTAAGCCAAACACTAAAGCTGAACCCATGCTCCAGCCCCAAAGCATGGAAATTCCCATACCGAGTAAGGTCGCCACTGCAATTTGTAAAATGGCACCGGGGAGGGCAATACGACGGACTTGCATCAAATCATTGAGTGAAAAGTGCATACCCACGCCAAACATCAGGAACATGACACCGAGTTCGGCCAATTGGTTAGCGAGATGGATATCGCCAACTACCCCTGGTGTGTTTGGGCTAATAATAATACCGGCAATCAGATAGCCGATGAGGGGAGGAAGTCGCAGGCGTGCAGCAATATAGCCAAAAATTAAGGCAAAACCAAAGCCAACAGCAAGTAATATTATGAGTTCTACATCATGAGGCACTAAAAACTCCTTAAGCCTAAGTTAAGGGTAAAAAAGACAAGCACAAAAAGTGCCAAAAAGCATTTTGAAAGTTTAGCAATTCGAATAAAAAAAATGCAAAAAAAACGACCTAAGTAGGTCGTTTTTTTCAAAAAACTAAAATTATTTGATTTTAGCTTCTTTGAAAATTACGTGTTGACGGATTTTTGGATCAAATTTTTTGATTTCCATTTTTTCCGGCATAGTACGTTTGTTCTTAGTGGTAGTGTAGAAATAACCTGTACCAGCAGAAGAAACTAGGCGAATTTTATCACGCATGTTCGTAGCTCCTTAGATCTTTTGACCTTGAGCACGTAGGTCAGCAACAACCTTTTCGATGCCCAATTTGTCGATAATACGCATACCTTTAGTAGTTAGACGAAGACGTACGAAACGTTTTTCGCTTTCTAACCAAAAACGGTGGTGATGCAGGTTCGGCTCGAACCGGCGTTTAGTTTTGTTGTTGGCGTGTGAGACGTTGTTACCAACGACTGGACGCTTGCCGGTAACTTGGCAAACCTTAGACATGGTGTAACTCCATTGATTTAGCCAACAGCAAATCTGTATGGCCAGTCAAAAAAAACATTGAATTCATTCAAGGGGCGTTTTATATCAAAAATGCGCTTAAAAGACAAGCGATTTTGCATAAAACGAACGATCACCTAGTGTGATCGTTCATGCCTTGATCGTTTATCGAAGAAGTGTCTTCGAAATCAGTTTGTGGATCGGCTTATTGAACGGTGGAAGAATGAATTTCAAACTATAGAGTTTTGGATTCGACATCACCGAGCGTTCATGCGACAAACTGAAGAAACCTTCTGGACCATGATATTTACCCATACCCGAAGCCCCCACACCGCCAAACGGCAGGTCATCTTGAGCAACATGGGTTAATACCGTGTTTTGTCCGAAATGTCCTGAATGGGTACGTGTTGCGACATAGTCGGCACGTGCCTGATCAAAGTCGAAATAGTATAAAGCAAGTGGACGAGGACGGCTATTAATAAAAGCAATAACCTCGTCAATTTGATCATATTCCATGATCGGAAGGATCGGACCGAAGATTTCATGCTGCATAATTTGCATGTCTGGAGTAACGCCCGTTAAAACAGTAGGTGCAATTTTACGTACAGCATCCACATCTTCATTTTGTGGGTTAAAACTGATGATTTGTGCGCCTTGATCACGTGCATCTTCTAAATAACCTTGTAGGCGGTTGTACTGCTTGTCATTAATAATCGAGGTGTAGTCCTGATTATGGGCAATACTTGGGTACATGGCTTCAACGCACACTTTATAGTGATCTAAAAATTCAGCCGTTTTACCACGAGGTAAGAACACATAGTCAGGTGCAACACAAGTTTGACCTGCATTCCAAAGTTTACCAACAGCAAGACGCTGTGCGACATCTGCTAGGTCAATAGACGGATGAACCAATACAGGTGACTTTCCGCCTAATTCTAAAATCACCGGAACTAAATTTTCAGACGCTGCCGCCATGACGGTTTTACCGACATTGGTCGAGCCAGTAAAAATCATTTTGTCGAAGGCAAGGTGACTAAACGCATCTGAAATTGGGCCACCACCGTTGACGACTGCGACCAATTCTTGAGGAAATGCTTCTGCGAGAGCTTTTTCTAGCACATCACCGAATGCCGCAGAGGCACTCGAGATTTTGATCATGGCATGGTTGCCCGCAGCCAAAGCACAAATCAGTGGGCC
Organism: Acinetobacter sp. YH12097; assembly: GCF_013419225.1. NCBI lineage: Bacteria > Pseudomonadati > Pseudomonadota > Gammaproteobacteria > Moraxellales > Moraxellaceae > Acinetobacter > Acinetobacter sp. YH12097. Next base: position 49,009 of record NZ_VPAN01000020.1, read on the forward strand.
TATAGAAAGAAGCAGTGGGTAGTTCCATGGCGTAATAATGCCGACGACACCAAGCGGTTGATATTGCACCCATGCTTTTGCAGGTTGATGAATAATTCCGACATGGCGTTTGGATGGTTTCATCCAGTCTGTCAAATGCTTGCTATAATATTTGATGTGTTCAAGACATGTGAGCAACTCACCAATCTTGGTTTCACCGATAGAACGGTTACCATAGTCTTGATTAATTGCATCAGCAAATTGATCTTGATACTTAACTAAGATACGCTTAAGCCGAGCCAAACGGTCAATACGTTCCTTCGCTGTAGGCAATGGGTAACGTAAATACGCTTGTTTCTGCTGTTCCAACATATTGTTGAGATGCTGGTGATCAAAAGAATGTGGTGTCATTGAAGTTGTTTTTGTCTGACTATTCATGTCGCACGACCATATCCAAATTAGCGATTAATTAATTTTTAGAGCAAATACTCTAAATAGTCAAGTTACTTTATGTGTTAGTGTTCTAATGCTTTGAAATAAATGGTTGTTTTAGGATGTCTCACACCAAAACCTTAAAAACGAAAGAACGTATTTTGCAGCTGAGTTTGCAGTTGTTTAATGAGCGTAGCGAGCGTTCAGTGACAACCAATCATATTGCTGCTGAACTGGGAATGAGCCCAGGTAACTTGTATTACCATTTCCGAAATAAAAGTGAAATTATTAAGGAATTAATGGAGCAATATCAGCATGAAACGCTAGAAATGTTAGCGCTTCCTGATGATCGTCAGCTTGATGCCAATGATAAAATTCGCTATTTCCAAGTGTTAAGTAGCCAATTATGGGCTTATCGCTTTTTACATCGTGATGTTTATCACTTGGTCGAAAATAATGAAGATTTCCGCAAAATGTATCCACGTTTTGCCGGTCAAGTCATGCAACAAGGGCAGAAAATTTATCGTGCCTTTGTTGACGCAGGCTTAATGCAGATGACCGATTCTGAAATTGAGGCCTTAACCATTAACTTGTGGATCGTGCTGACCAACTGGACCAACTTCCTTTATATGTCTGGCCATATTACTGACTCAAACACTTTGGAAGAAAAGTGGGTGTGGCAAGCACTACGACAAATGGTGTTCTTAGAAGGTGCATATCTACGTGGTGAAAGCCGTGAAACCTATGAGCGATTGCTCGAAACTTTAGGGCCGTCGGACTTATTTGCAAGTCTTTCAAACGCAAAGCATCAGGTTACTGAATAAGACTATTTAGTCTGGCTTTAAAAAGCGTTAGAATACTCGGCTCTTTTTTCAATTTAACTGATTAGTGATATAAACCAACATGAATATGTCGACCGCTAACACAGCACGCTTACTCATTACCTGTGAAGATAAACCGGGGATTGTGCAAGCTGTATCGAGCTTTTTGTATCATCAGGGAGCAAATATTACCGCACTTGATCAATACGCGACTGAAGCTCAAGGGGGGCGATACTTCATGCGTGTTGAGTTCGAATTGGACAATTTACAAAGCCGTAAAGAAAGTCTAACTCAAACATTTGCGAGCAATGTTGCTGAGCGTTACAACATGCACTGGCGTTTAGCTTTAGTCAGTGATGTGAAGAAAGTCGGTATCTTGGTGTCTAAAGTTGACCATGCATTGCTTGAACTGTTGTGGCGTCATGCACGTGGTGGTTTGCCATGTGAAATCACCAAAGTCGTGTCTAACCACGATGCTTTACGTGAATCTGTAGAAAATTTCGGTATTCCGTTTGAAGTTGTTCCTGTGAACAAAGAAAATAAACGTGAAGCTTATGAGCAAATTGATCAATTGATGCAAGGCAATGATTTATTGGTTCTTGCTCGTTATATGCAAATTTTAGACGAAGAATTTGTTCAAAAATGGGAAATGAAAGTGATCAACATTCACCATTCATTCCTCCCAGCTTTTGTTGGTGCGAACCCATATAAACAAGCGCATGAAAAAGGTGTGAAGTTGATTGGTGCGACAGCACACTATGTGACTGCGGATCTTGACCAAGGGCCGATTATTGAGCAAGACGTAGAGCGTGTAAGCCACGACTTTACCGTTGAACAATTGCGTGAGTTAGGTCAGGACGTAGAGCGTAATGTACTCGCACGTGCAGTCAAATGGCATCTTGAAGATCGTATTATTGTCGATGGTAATAAAACTGTTGTATTTCAATAAAACGAGATGATTTTTTGAATAAAAGGGCATACTTTAGGTATGCCTTTTTTATATTATGATTAAAAAAAGTCATTAAAACTGACGAATTAATAGTTGCAAATGAAAACACTTCTCATTTATTATTGCCGTACTTTAATTGTGCTAACCGATGAGCATGATTGTATTTTTGACAAAATAAATGCAATCGCTTCTTCAAGGTAACTGAGTTTAATGAGTCAATCTCCCGCTCCAATGATGCAATCACCTAACCCGATGAAAAAGAAAATCATTACTGCGCTTCTCGCTGTTGTGATAGGGCATGTGGGCGTATTGTGGGCGGTCAGCAATATGAAAGCACCAGAACTGAAACCGATCGAAAAAGATCCGATTAAAGTTCGCTTTGTGAAGATTGTTGAGGAGAAAAAACCAGAACCTCCGAAGCCAAAACCAGAACCGAAGAAAGAGCCACCAAAGCCAAAAGAAGTTAAAATTGTAGATAAGCCTTTACCACCTCCACCGAAGAAAGTGGAAAAAGTGGAACAGGTGAAAAAGAAAGATGCGCCGAAACCAACTGTTGAAGCGGTCAAAAACGTACCACCAACACCTGTTGTTTCAACTGTGGTTTCTGAAACGAAAGTCGTTCGTGTTGAACCAACACCACCGGCACCTGTTGCACCACCACCTGCGCCTCCAGCACCACCTGCGCCACCGACACCTAAAACAGTCAGCATCGGTAATGGTGTCAGTTGGATTAAGAAACCGAATGTTCAATTTGAAGATGGTGAATTAAAAGCGTCGTGTACAGTTGAAGTTGCGATTGCTGCAAGTGCTGAAGGTAAAATCGAATCAGCATCGATTAAAAACTCGACTTGTGGCGCTGCTGTGAACCGTAAAGTGACTGCAGCAGTGAAACGTGCGCGTTTATCCAAATATATTGATAATGGTGTGGCAACTCCGACGCGAGTTGATCAACCATTTAACTTTAAACTTAATTAAGATTCCGGCTAACCCATTAGGAGTTCGAATATGAACTTTTCAGTTTATTGGCAACATGCAGATGCAGTCAGCAAAACACTGTATTTCGTGTTACTTGCAATGTCGATTGCGACTTGGACGATCTTCGTTCTTCGTATTATGGGCACACGTCAGCTCAAGCAAGTGGCATATAACCACCTTGCAGATGCACTAAGCAAACTGAAAGCGAAATTTGCTCCTTTGGCTTTTGAACAACGTAAGGCTGTGGCTGAACAAGCATTACTACGTCAAATTTCGGTAGAAAAAGCTAATGCTGAAAAAGGCGTATCTGTATTGGGTACGATTGCTTCAATTGCACCGTTCGTAGGTTTGTTCGGTACAGTGTGGGGTATTTTCCATGCCCTTGTAGCAGTGGGTAAAAGCGGTCAAGCGGGTTTAGCGCAAGTGGCAACTCCAGTCGGTGAAGCTTTGATCATGACCGGTCTTGGTTTGGCTGTGGCGATTCCTGCGGTATTGGCTTATAACATCTGTGTTCGTTTTAACCGTACACTGTCGAATGAATTGCAAGATCAAGCACATGGTTTATTGATTGACACCATGTTGCAGCAAGATTCTGCTGCGAAGAAAGAAGACGTGAAAACTGCGCAGCAAAGTTTAGCTGGAGGTCAAGCTTAATGGCTTTTCAATTGGGTGAAGACAACGATGCTGGCATGAATGAGATGAACCTCATTCCGCTCATCGATATTATGTTGGTATTGATGATCATCTTCTTGGTGACTGCGACTGTTGCCAACCCATCAATTCCATTAACCTTGCCACAAACGACTGCAGAAGTGATTGATCTGCCGCCTGAAAGCGTAACTATCAGCATTAACTCAGCGGGTGATATCGCTTGGAATGGTGATATTGTCACGCTCGAAGATTTAGAAAGTCGTCTAAATACAGCTGGTCAGCAAGAACGTAAGCCTGCATTGGTCTTAAAAGCTGATAAAGAATCACGTTATGACACAGTTGCGCAAGTGATGTCGCGTGCGAGTGGAGCCGGACTCAGCGATATCGCCTTTGCCAGTGATAACTAAGCACTGAGCAATGTCTTGTCCTGAAATAGATTGACAGTATTCCACTTCAAACCGAGTTAAGCAATTAGCTCGGTTTTAGTTTGCTCATACGTCTGATTCGGGGTGTTCATATTTAAACTTAAATGTGGTCTATAGC